>JBIQMB010000111.1:0-8446 GCA_044463745.1 Chitinophagaceae bacterium
AGGAGCTCTGTTTTCCCAGAGAGAGCATTGGAAATGGAAAGAAAAAAACTTTTATAATTCAACAAATTATTTGATGACATTTTCTATCTCTTTCCGATATAGAAATACGGAGGATTAATGAATCCTGCTGTTTTTTCTTATTTGGGGGTTTTCAGGTTCGTCCGGATTTTATATTCGGATGAACCTTTCTGACAAATCGGGCATTAAATCCGACGATATAGCCCCGGATAAAAAAATGAAGTTCTTTTTAAATAGGTTTTTTCTCGTATAAGTACTTTGAAATAATGCGGATTTTACTATCTTTCGGGTTCAAACCCAAGCTAAAGTACCATAAACAATAAAAGTTCTATACAAGAAAATTGGCATTCAAACTTTCTATCCGACAAAGATTTGATGCGGAGAATGTATGCGGAATGCCAGCCGGGTATTATGATATATGTATCCAATAACAATGGAAGCAAGGAGCAGTTTGAAGATATTTATCATGAAGCCTTTATGGCGGTATGGCGAAACATTCGGCTGGGCAAATTCAGTCCCGAAAGCCAGGGTGCATTTAATGCCTATCTGACAAGGGTGGCAAAAAATAAATGGATAGACCAGCTAAGAAAAAAAGACTTCAAACTTACCAGGGAGTGGAAGGAAACAGACGAGATCGTGCAGGAGCCATTAGACCTTATTCGTGACGAAAGAGATGAATACCTTGATAAGGTAGTGTCGGGATTTGAGAAGCTGGGAGAGCAATGCAAAAAGTTGCTCAGTATGTTTTATTATAAGAACGAAACAATGAAAAACATAGCGTCGGTATTCGGTTGGACGGATGCCACAGCCAGAAATAATAAATACCGCTGTTTGCAAAAACTGCGTGACATTGTAAATAAACCGGGAAGTGAATAACAAATTCCAAATAACAGAAGAAGAACTTGAGATAATCGAGCAATTCCTTTCGGGGCAATTGGCAGGGCATGACTTAAACTTGTTTGAAAACAGGATGGAAAAGGAAGCTGATTGGAAAGAAAAGGTTGAATGGGTAGAACTGACAAAAATCGGCATCAACGAGGCTTCTTTGTCTGCTGAACTGAAATCGCAAAAAGTGAATACGGATACTGCTATTGTAAAAAACCTTGCCGGTAACCGGTTTTTACTGCTTAAAGTTATCGCCGGACTGGCAGCTGTTTCATTGGCCATTCTCATTACATTCTGGTCGCTCGGTGTTTTTAAGAGTGGGCATGAAAAACTATTTGCATCCTATTATCAACCCGATTCCGGCTTAATTACCTCCATGGGTGTTAGCGATAGTTACGAATTTGAAGTAGCTATGATTGATTACAAATCAGAAAAATATAAAGAGGCCATCGATAAGTGGATACCACTTTTGCAGGGCAATGAGAATAATGATACACTGCAGTATTTTCTTGGTAACAGTTATCTGGCTATGGGGCAAACGGATAAGGCTATCGAAAGTTTTAAGAGGGTGCTTGAAAAAGCGAATGGAACATTTAGAGATGATGCGCATTGGTATCTCGGATTAGCGCTGATCAAGGAGAACCGAATCAGTGAAGCTATTGAAGAAATTGAGATGTCGGCCAATCCCCGCAAAGAAAAATTGCTTGAAAAACTTAGAAAATAATTGTTCTTTCAGATCGCTCGTATTTCCACGACGGTATTTAATGACGGCCATTAAATAGGTAAACTGAATGACCCACATAAGCATCAGTAAGGGATAAAAGGCACGAGCTAATTTGAAGCGGAACAATCAAACAACTAAATGAAATGGCCGGATTGGTAAGGTGGATATTTGTGTGTCAATGGATAATGCTTCCACTGTTCATCTTTGGACAAGACAGGAGTATGGCCGCTATCGATTCAGCCATTAGTGAAGGTGACTTGTCAAAGGCCAGAGGCATATTAAATGCGCGGATCATGAACCTGGAGTCGCGAAAAATGGCGGATTCGCTTGTTGAATATATTTATGTTTCGGGCAGGGTGTTTGTCGATGAGCAAAAGGTTGCTTCAGGCAATAAGGCCGTTCAAGATTTGTTATCCGTTATTTTAACTTTAAATCCTCACGACTCTACCATCATGCAGGCCTACATTGAAGTAGCCAATTATTATGGAACGATAGGCGACAATCTGAAAGGATATCAACACGGTATTAAATCTGCTGAATACGCTGTAAGGGCTGGAGCTTCTATGTCAAAACAAGCACTGATTCAGAATAATTTATCTACGTATTCTCAGCGTAGCGGAAACATATCACAGGCAAAAATACATAGCCTGAATGCCATCAGGCTACTGGAATCTGATCCACAGCCGGAATATCAGGTTCTTTACATGGCGCAGAGTGGAATGGGGTCGATGATGTACTATGCCTCCAGACTTGACAGCGCCGTTTTTTATTTTCAATCCGCATTAAATACTTTGGCCAAATGCCCGCCCACTCCGCTAAATAAATATTATCGGGTGGCTATCATTCAAAACAATCTTTCAGGAATTTACAATCAACAAGGCGAATCATCCAAAGCCATTAACGCGATGTACGAAGTTATTGGTAGTTTCGAAAAATACATGCAATCGGATGAAGTGGAGCCGCGTAAAAAAAGTTCAATCATCTCATTCCAGTACGAGGCCATCGACAATCTGGCGGGAATTTTTAAAGGGTTGGGAGACCTTAGCCGTGCCAGAGATTTGCTGGAATATTCGTACCACCAAAAGAAAATTAATCTTCCAGAAAATAATCCGGGCATCTTTATTTCACAGATACTTCTTGGTCAGCTTTTCAGAGCCATCGGAGAAGAACGGCAGGCCATTGATAAAACCCGGGAGGGAATTAATAACTATATGAAGTCACCAAACCCTGATCCTATCTGGCTTGGCGATGGTTATTATACATTAGCTCTGATATATGAGGCCAGAAATGATGCGGAAGTTGCCGAATATTATTATAACCTGGCAGACAGCAGCTATGCATCAGGGTTAGGAGGAGTGTATGATGAGATTTATCTTGAATTCAGAAGGAATAGAGCGAGTTTCCTGGCTGAATCAGGGAAGTACAAAACGGCTCTGGAGCTATCAGATGAGAATTACAATTATATCGTGAGTAATGAAGGAAAGGAAAGTTTCAACGCATTTTATCAGCTCCTGAATTTCTCCCAGATTGAATACCTGGGAAAGAATTATTCACGCTCGGCAATGTATGCAACCTCCGGTTTAAAGTGGTTGGAGGAAAAGATGAGTAAGGCCTCTCTTCTGGTAGATTCGGTTAAGATGGAATCATTTAAACCCAATGCAATTTTTTATAAAGCGAGGGCGGAATATGAGTTACTGCCCGTGAAATCGATCAGCGAGCTAAAAAGAATAATTAGCGATTTAAATCATGCATTGGAGATCATCGACCGGAAAAAATCTTTTCTGAATAATGCTGAAAACAATCGCGTCATCATCGCAGAGAACAAAGCGATATTCGATTTCGTAAAACAGGTGGAACTGGAATTGTATTCACTTACACAAGACCCGGGTTATGTGGATAGGATTATGAACCTTCAGGAATCTTTTTTATACACAAGAATTCGAAGCCGGTTAAGTAATGACAGCATGCGGTTTGCGCACATTCCTGAAGAGGTAAGAGTGGAAGAAGCAAGGCTCAATAAATTGATGGAGCAATCTTTACATGCAAGCAATGCCAGTCAGTCTATCCGGAATTTTAAAGACCTTACAGCCCGGATTTCCGTTTTCAGAGAGCAGCTAAAAAATAACTATCCGGATTACTACCGGCTTAGGTACGAATCTTTTCTTTCTGAGGAGCAACCTGTAGAAAAAATGATCCCTTCGGATATAACCCTGGTTCGGTATTTCTTCATCAACTCTTCGCTCAATGTATTGGTGGCAGACAGCAGGAGCAAAAAGATAATAAATCTGAAGGCTGAAAATTTAAAGCCGCTGATAGAGCAAACTTATTCTCAGTCTGGCAACATACGCCCCGTTGCAGATGCACTGTATGAATTGTATAATCTACTTTGGAAGCCGATAGAAAATCTTGTCAATCACAAAAAAGTGGTGGTTATCCCGGATGGCATTTTGTTTAGCCTGAATATGGAAATCTTAACTCCTCAAAAGATCAGCAACTATCATGAACTGGCTACCAAAGCTTTGATCTCCAAACATACTTTCTCGTACAATTACAGTATTTTTTTGTTGAAAAAAAAGGAAGAAGCGCGAATCTACAGCAGAGATTTTATCGGCTTTGCGCCCGGTTTTAGTGAATCGCTTAAAGAGAATTATAAAAAAACAATTAATGATCCGGTAAGAATAGATTACTTATACCTGAACATGTTGCCTCAGCCTTTTACCACCTCGCTGCTCAGGAGGTTGAGCAAGGTTTTCAGGGGAAAAATATATCTGGAAAAAGAGAGTACCAGAAAACAGTTTGTAGATGCGGCCAGTGATTCTAAAATTATCCATATCGGCACCCATGCATTTTCTGATAATCAATATCCGCAGTACTCACGGTTGATTTTTACAAAAGAATCTTCTGAAGAAAATAATTTGTATTTGCAGGATATTTATCATTTTGATCTGACATCTGAACTGGCGGTTTTATCCGGATGTGAAACCGGAAAGCCTGGGTATGAAGACGGGGAAGGGATGATATCCATGGCACATGCATTTAATTATGCCGGAAGCAAAAGTATCCTCACCGGACTTTGGAAGATAGATGAAAAATCAAGTGCGATTCTTCTGGAAAAATTCTACAAAAATCTGCGAAAGGGAATGGATAAGGATGAGGCACTTAAACAGGCTAAACTTTCTTATCTGAATACCGAACAAAACCGAATGCTGTATCCGGCTTATTGGGCAGGGTTGGTGGTGATGGGTGACACTTCGCCGGTAGAAATAACAGGATCTGCAAATACGGAATTGCTCACTATTATTGCCCTTATGATGGTGCTATTGCTGGTAGGGTTTTACATTTACAAGAGAAAGAAATCCGGCGGAGATGCTGATCGGGAGTAAGTGCTGAAATGCTTCTAATTTTTGGCCATTTGCCGAATTGCTCTTTCAATGGACGTAACATCAATTCCACTTTCATGATGCAGTTCTGATGTGGAACCCTGCTCAATGATGGTATCAGGAATTCCTAAGATTTTTACTTCCGCCCTGTAGTGGTGTTGGTTCATAAATTCAAGTATTGCGCTACCGAATCCACCGACAACAGTGCCATCCTCTATCGTAATGATTTTACTGAATTTTGAAAAAATATCATGCAGCAATTTTTCATCCAATGGTTTTACAAACACCATGTCGTAATGAGCAGGGTCATAGCCTTCAGCCTGAATATTTTGGATGGCCTCTGTTACAAAATTGCCCGGGTGCCCGTAGGATAGAATGGCTATTTCACTCCCATCCTTTAACTTTCGACCCGTACCGATCTCTATTTTTTCAAAGGGTGTTTTCCAGTCTGGCATAACGCCCCTGCCGCGCGGATAGCGGATCACAAACGGATGTAGGGTTGTATCTAATTGGGCGGTGTACATCAGGTTTCTAAGTTGACTTTCGTTCATGGGAGCACTCACAATCAGATTCGGAATGCAGCGCATGTAAGCAATATCGTAAATGCCATGATGGGTGGGGCCGTCTTCGCCAACCACTCCTGCACGATCGAGGCAAAAGATAACGTGGAGATCCTGAATGGCTACATCATGGATAACCTGATCGTATGCACGCTGCATAAAGGTGGAGTAGATGGTGCAAAAAACCCGGAGTCCCTGTGTGGCCATTCCTGCGCTGACGGTTACAGCATGCTGTTCGCAGATACCCACATCGAAGGCGCGGTCAGGCATTTTTTCCATCATATACTTTAGACTGCTGCCACTGGGCATAGCCGGTGTAATGCCCATAATCCGGTCATTTTTTTCTGCCAGTTCAATGATCGTTTCGCCAAACACATCCTGGTATTTTGGTGCTTGTGGGGTGTCATATTTTTTTTGAACCAGTTCGCCGGTTATTTTGTCAAACAATCCGGTAGCATGCCAGGTGGTTTGATTTTTTTCTGCCGGTTCATATCCTTTTCCCTTTCTTGTTTTCAGGTGGAGAATTTTAGGGCCGGCTGTGTTTTTCATTTCTGTCAGGGAGCTGATCAACGCGTTTAAATCATGGCCATCGATTGGACCGAAGTATTGAAAATTCAGAAGTTCGAAATAATTGGGTTTGGAAGATTTTTCTGAATCCTTCAGGCTTGCAAGGTATTTCTCCAGTGCACCTACGTTTGGGTCGATGCTCATACTGTTATCGTTGAGGATGATCAGTATATTGGTAGAAGAAACACCTGCATTGTTGAGGCCCTCAAAAGCAAGTCCGGCCGTGAGTGCACCATCCCCAATAACTGCAATGTGCTGCCGATCTGTTTCGCCCTTATATGCAGAAGCCATGGCCATACCCAATACGGCCGAAATGGAGGTGGAAGAATGCCCTGTTCCGAAAGCATCGTATTCGCTTTCGCTTATTTTTGGAAAACCACTCAGTCCATGCAGTTTCCTATTTGTGATAAAATTGTCCCTGCGGCCGGTGAGTATTTTGTGGCCATAAGCCTGATGACCCACATCCCACACCAGTTGGTCGTAGGGGGTATTAAAAACATAATGAAGCGCCACGGTTAGTTCTATTACACCCAAACCCGCAGCAAAGTGGCCGCCATAAGCGCTGACTACATCAATGATGTATTGCCTGAGTTCATTGCTTAACTGAAGAAGTTGCTTTTCATCAAGGTTTTTTATGTCAGCAGGGGAATCGATTTTATGAAGTAAAGGCCCGGGAGTAATATTCATCAAGTGCACAATTAATGGGTAAAATTACGAATAAATCAAAACAGCGGCAGGGGTGGCCTTTGTAAGAGACAGTTGATTCGTAAATGTATTAATTGATATTTTTGAAACGTCTTTTCCAAAACGTCTTTTCCAAAACGTCTTTTCCAAAACGCTTTTTTCAAAACCTATAAGGTTTCTAAAACCTTATAGGTTTTAGACAGAATAGGTTTAACGAAGATTACCCGCTTTTCTTTTTCTCAAAAACCGTTTTACTATCCATCTGTGCTTTATTCAGCATAAACTCTACAGATCTGGATAAAATATCGAATTTCTTTTCTTCAAAAGCTTTCATTTTTTCAGCAGGCAGTTGCAATTTAAACGCCGCACCGGAAAGCAGCAGTTCATTCATTCCCGGATTTAGCAGGTCGAAATCCAACTGGTCAATATCCACGGTTTCAGCGATGATGGAGGAAATGTACTTGCCGGTAATCATTGTTGATACAAGATCGGCTTTTAAGGAATCGGGGATCTCTACTTCCTTCTGATTGACAAGAAAGGTGCTGCCTGCGTTGCCATTTTCCATTATAAAATGCGTGGCGATGAATTTCTTTACATGATTGCGCGATTCTTCGGGCAGATAGTATTGCAGCTTCCAAAAATCCCGGCTGCCACTTTTCTTGATAGCATTTAAAACCCTTCCCGGACCGCCATTATAGGCAGCTATCACCAGCAACCAATCATTAAGATCCTTATACAGTTTTAATAAGTATTTTGATGCAGCGTGTGTGCTTTTGGTGTAATCAGTACGCTCATCCACCGCATTATCTACCCTCAATCCATACCCTTTGGCCGTATAATCCATAAACTGCCAGGGCCCTCGGGCGCCTGCATGTGAGAGGGCTGATGACTTTAAATCACTCTCAATAACAGCGAGATATTTTAATTCATGCGGCAAACCATATTGGGTCAGGATTCCATCAATCAGGTTAAAATAGGGCGTTGCATTTTTTTGTAGTCGCAGCAGATATGCCGAGTGCGATTTCAGGTAGCTCTGCATATAATTTTCGGCGTATGGATTAACCTGCTGGGTATAGGGGATGGCCGGATTATAAGTATAATTTCGAAACAGGTTTTTAAATCCGTATCGGGTAATTTCATTGATCTGTTCCGCTTTTTCTTCGCTTATTCCGGGCGATTTTGATGAAATGACGTCATCAATAATTTTCTCTTCATTCAAAAGGGTATCTGTCTGCGCCAGTGTGAATGATTGAGCAAAAAACAAGAAAAACAGTCCACTTAAAAATGTTTTCAGCTTCATGAAATCAAGGGTTTCTGTTTTAAGAAATTTATTCTTTTCCAAATATTTGTTTTATTTAGAATAAGAAAAACAAAGTTTGGTTAAATCAAGTTGTAAGGAACAAATTTACCTTTAATTTCAGAGACGTATCTTTAAAAAGGGCGAATTCAGCGAGGGGAAATTTGCGAAACGGGCAAGGAAAAAATCAGGTACTAAAATGTAGGATTTCAGGGAGCAGATTCGGTCACGTCCTTCTTGTTGCTTTTTTCTTCCAGCTCTTTTCCTTCTTTCTTTCCTCCATCTTTCGCTTCATTAAACTCTCGTACACTACGCCCCAGGCCACGCATCA
>JBIQMB010000112.1:0-8433 GCA_044463745.1 Chitinophagaceae bacterium
ATAAAAAAATCCAATAACCAAATATTGGACTATTTATTTTTTATAAATGGTATTATACAAAACGACGAAAAAGATAAAGCTACAACTTATCTCGCCCGCTTCGCCAGGTTAATCCGCAATATCCTTGACAGTTCAAATAATAACGTTGTCCCATTTCATAAAGACTTCGAAACCACCAAGCTATTTATCGAACTCGAAAAATTCCGTAGTTCAGATAATTTTGAATATGAATTGTACGCCGATCGTGAGCTGCTCAATGGTGATTATAAAGTACCTCCCTTATTGATGCAGCCTTTCATTGAAAATGCCATTCATCACGGACTGTTCAATAAAACGGATGATAAAAAATTTCTGGAAGTAAAAGTCAAGCTCGATAATGATCATATCATATACACAATCAGGGATAATGGCGTGGGTAGAACGCGCGCCGAGGAGTTGAAGAAAATAAACAAACCGGAACATAAATCTTACGGAATACATATCTCAAAAGAACGGATCAGAAATCATAATGATGCTCACGCTCATCACATGGTTTTTACAAGTACTAAATACGTAACAATTTCTGACATTTACGAAAATGATAAGCCAGCCGGCACCTCTGTAGAATTAAAGTTAAAAATAGGATCGCACTTATAAAATTTATTGACATGATTAGCACAATACTTATAGATGACGAGGTTAACAGTCTGAATTCTTTAAAGAAAAAAATCAATAACCATTTCCCTCAACTCGAAATCAAAGCCATTTGCAATAAAGCCGAAGACGGACTAAATGCCATTGAAGAACTGAGGCCGGATCTGGTATTTTTAGACATCGAAATGCCGATCATGAATGGGTTTACTTTACTTCAAAACCTAAACTATAAAAATTTCAGTCTTATTTTCGTTACCGCTTACGATCATTATGCCATTAAAGCCATTAAATATAGTGCACTTGATTACCTGGTAAAACCGGTGGAAATAGAGGAGCTCAAAAATGCAATAGACCGGGTAATAGATAAGAAACACAATGTACCCAACAAAAGACTTGAACTACTTCTGGAAAATGTAATCACGACCAAGATCCGGTTTAATAAAATCGCCATCCCCTCAGTTGATGGATTACACTTTATCAAAGTGCATGAAATTATCTACCTGGAAGCCAGCAGTAATTATACCGCTCTGTACACGATGGATAGTAAGAAATACATGGCCAGCCGCAGCCTTAAGGAATTTGAGGAACTACTGCCATCTGAAACTTTTATTCGCATTCATAATTCCATCATCATCAATAAAAACTTTGTAGAACGATACATTCGCGGCGAAGGCGGTCAGGTCATCCTTGAAGGAAACATAACACTCGATATATCCAAAAGAAAAAAAGCAGACTTTTTAAAGGCTGTAGGCATGCTGCGCTGAGTGCTTCATTCCGGATGCTAAAGCCTTCCTGATTACAATTGAATATCCATTTCGGCTCCTTTGTAAGTCAGACGTGCTCTGTTATCACAATTTCCGTTTCCGTAATCAATGGAGGCTTTAGCGGGATTGTTGTTCCACTGAAGAGATAGGACACCACTGAGCGGCCACTGACATTCAAAACTCCTCAAAACCGGACTTGTCACTTCTGCTCTCCATGAAATATCAAAGGAGTTTTCACCTGTTAAAACGCCCGTTGTATAAAACGGCGTCATCGGTACAAAATAATTCGGAGATCTTTTTTGCTGTGTATAGGTAATTTCGCCATTTACTTTAGACCATAGGCCGTTATTGATGTGTGCAGCCTTTGCATCCTTTAGATTGACCTTAATGGCATAACTGGTATCTTTTGAATCGTATTTAAAAGCATTGGTAGTAACCATGCTTCCGGTAATGATGAATGAATCAACCACATAATTCTCGAAGGAGGTTGCAACCGTTGCTCCTTCGGTGAATATGGGAGCAGAAAATACGGAGATGATTTTACCGCTTCTAACCTTCCCATCTATACCGGTACATCCTGAACCAAAATTTCTGACCACGGTTTTAGGCCACTGATAAATTTTAGCAGGAGTAATGGTGGTGGTATAGCAACCCTGAACATCGTAACCGCCCATAGGACGTCCGTTTTGCATGCGCAACATATCATTCGACAAATCTTCGAACTGAGAAAGAACGATCATATATGAATCATTAAACGGTTGTACAGCACCGTCATGGCTAATTGAGACCGTCAATGCTTCATTAAGATTTTGTTTCTTCTCTTCCTCAGTGATGTTTTCT
Source organism: Chitinophagaceae bacterium (assembly GCA_044463745.1). Lineage (GTDB taxonomy): Bacteria > Bacteroidota > Bacteroidia > Chitinophagales > Chitinophagaceae > Ginsengibacter. Next base: position 2,238 of record JBIQMB010000112.1, read on the forward strand.
TTTTTACATGAGTAAGCAAAAACGCTGATGGTTAATGCAAATAGAATTGATTTATTGAAGATACTTCTTCCGTTTTTCATGGTTGTCTTTTTTCTGATTTAACGCGATACGCGCAACAATAAATAACGGATATAATCGCCGTATATTGTGTTACGTACTTAAAAGTATTTTATCAAAACCTATAAGGTTTTTTTGAAACCTTATAGGTTTAATTGCATCGTTAAACCATCAAAAAACAGTACCGGTTATTCAACTCCGGAAATGGTTATCTTAAGCAGTTTATAAAACTCTTTCAATATAGCAGGATGGCCTGGCCAGGCAGGAGATGTAGTCAGATTACCATCGGTGATAGCCTGATTAACGGGGATATCTTTCCATGTCCCTCCCGCCAGTTCAATATCAGGACCAATAGCAGGGTACGCTGTCAAGGTACGACCTTCCAGGACCCTGGCAGCTGTAAGTATCTGGATACCGTGACAAATGGCCGCTACGGGTTTATTGTTTTCAAAAAAATGTCGTGTGATCTCTAAGACACGCTTATTCAACCGAATATATTCCGGAGCACGGCCTCCGCAAATGTACAAGCCATCATAATCTGCCGGGTTGACCTCATCAAAGCTGGCGTTCAATGCGAAATTATGACCACGCAATTCAATATAGGTCTGGTTGCCGGTAAAATCGTGAATGGCTGTAGCCACAGTATCACCTTTTTTCTTATCCGGACATACTGCGTGCACTTCAAGCCCCACGGATAGCAGCGCCTGAAACGGTACCATCACTTCATAATCTTCAACAAAATCGCCGGCGAGCATTAAAATTTTCTTTGCCATAGTTTAATAATTTATAAGTGAAAATGAATAGTTTGTTGAACATCAAATTTACTTAATTCATTTAAAATGCATGGCGCACCACCACCTTAGATGTAATAGAAGAAGTTACTTAAACACCGGAGCCGAAGCCCCGAAACCGGCATCATATTTCCACCACTTAATCTTTACATAACGTGTGCTCTGTAAAACTCAGTTAACCTGAGTGTACTTCCCAAAAATTATTACAAGTCTTTGGCTGCAATGGTTACAGATTTAATTACATCGATCTTAAACGTGGATATTTTATCCTTTGCATCTTCCTTTATCTGTGCAACGGTATATTGATCAAAAGCAGATGTATCAGAAAATTTTGATTTAACCAACAATAGAATTTTTTTAATTTCTGCTTCATCAGGAAATGGATCAGGGTCAATCAAAGCAACCCTCAGCTCTTTCTTAATTATATTATTTTTTCTATCCGTTACAGACACCTCATTAAGACCTACAAAACTGGCTGCAGTCATTTCAGAAATCTTGTCAGCAGTTGCTATATATTCATCCGGTGTCAATGGCAGGCTTGAATAGGATGTTCCTTCCATGCATCCCATAAAAGAAATTAATACCACCATCCAGACGCAGAGGTGTATAATTGAGTACATTTTATTTTTCATAACATTATTTTTAATTCACTTACGAAATTTTTCATACCATTCATTTACCGTAGAAAACCTTAAATCTTTATTCCCGGAAAATAAATTTAATCATTTAATCTAAATTGTGGGCTTTTATTTAACACGCATATATGATGCAAACTATATTAGGATCCGGCGGGGCCATCGGTACTTCTCTTGCAACAGTATTGAAAAAATATACAACAGATATCAGGTTGGTGAGCAGAAATCCACAAAAAGTAAATGCAACCGATTTGCTTTTTCCGGCAGATCTTACTAAAAAAGAAAATGTCTTCGAAGCGATAAACGGTTCAGACATTGTGTATGTTACCATTGGTTTTCCATACAATATAAAAATCTGGAAGCAGGTCTGGATTCCCCTTATGGAAGCTGTCATTGAAGGATGCCTGAAGTATAAGGCAAAGCTTGTTTTCTTCGACAACGTTTATGCCATTGGAGGTGATCAGGTGAAGCATATAACAGAAGAATCGCCCATTAGCCCGGTGAGTAAAAAAGGAGAAATACGGGCTGAAATTGACAGGCTGATCCTGAAAGGCATCAAGGAAAATGACTTGCAGGCTATCATAGCCAGAGCCCCGGACTTCTTTGGTGGCACATCCTATGATGCAAGCATTCTTATTAACCTGGTGTACGACAAATTTCGTAAAGGCAAGAAAGCACAATGGTTCTGCAATGCAGATAAGGTACACAGCTTTGGTTATGTACCTGAATTAGCTAAGGGTACAGCGATATTAGGAAATACAGAAAGTGCATATAATCAGATATGGAATCTACCGACTGATGAAAATAAAATAACCGGTAGGGAATGGATCAGGCTCTTTGCAGAGGAGATGAATTGTGAACCTAAATTCAGCACGCTCCCCGGCTGGCTTTTCAAAGTAGCAGGATTGTTTGTTCCCATGATGGCCGAACTTTCAGAGATGAATTATCAGTATGATCGCGATTATTATTTCGATAGTTCTAAATTCAACAAAGCATTTAATTATAGCCCGGTTTCTAATGAACAGGCCGTAAAGGAAACAGTGGCATATTTGACCAATCAAAAATGAAAAAATCAACTGTCCGGGAAATCAAGGAGCGTTTCGATCAGGATGTAACAAGGTTTTCAAATCTTGAAACCGGTCAGACCTCCACCATCGATGCCCGGTTATCCTTAGAGCTAATTTGCGAAGCAGCTAAAAGGCTGGCGCCCCATGCAGAAGCTTTATTGGATATCGGCTGCGGTGCCGGTAATTATACGCTCAAAATGCTTTCAAAAATTCCCGAACTGAAATGCACACTGAACGACCTGAGTAAACCGATGCTTGATAAAGCGGTAGAAAGAATTTCTTCTGTTACGAAAAATGAAATCACGGTTTGGCAAGGTGATATACGTGAAGCGGAATTTCCGCAAAATCATTACGATATTATCCTGGCCGGAGCAGTGCTGCACCATTTACGTGACGATGAGGATTGGGAATCCGTCTTTAAAAAAATCTTTAATCTACTTAAGCCCGGAGGCTGCCTGATGGTATCCGATTTGATAACGCAGGACACCCCGGAGCTCACTCAATATACGTGGGAAAGATATGGTGAATACCTGGAAGGCCTCGGCGGAAAAGAGTATCGGCAAAACGTGCTGGCTTACATTGAAAAAGAGGACTCCCCCCGATCCATCAACTACCAATTGGACCTGATGAAAAAAGTTGGTTTCCGTAAAGTGGAGATCCTGCACAAAAATTTATGTTTCGGCGCTTTCGGAGGGGTGAAATGAAAATATATCGGTTTTTCAACGCAGAGAAAGAAGAACGCAATGGTTTCGCAGAGAAAAACTTAATAAAACTTCGGTTCTTCCTGACTTCCTTGTTGAGAGCCGTACCCGACAGGATCATTAAAACTTACAGGAAGAACTTCGTGATGCTTCGAGCCTTCGGGTCTTTGTGGCAAAATATGCTTCAATTTTTCAACGCAGAGAAAGAAGAAGGCAGCGGTTTCGCAGAGCTCCAATTCTCGGTAGCTCAGAGGTTTTCCCATCAGGTGCAAGCGTCGCGCTTGTGCCATTAGTCAATACTTCACATAAAACCACAACCCACTTAGTGAAAACAAGGAACCTGTTCACTGGGATGGGGTGAATTGCTCCGATAGCCTTGATGATATGTGTGAAATTAGCTTTGGGATAGCTCTCAATAGTGTTGAGGCTCGAGATGAAATTCTGCTGTCTACGCCTAACCCGGCAGGTTTTTCCCGCTCTGCAGCCGAAAACGGAAGGTTTACTTCCCAAGGACGTAAAAAGATATTATTTTTGAAATATCATAATATAAAATAATAATCATCGTCAACTTCATCTTAAACTAACTATAGCTATGTTCGGAATCAAACACATCAAATTCGACTCGATGACATATGTCTTGCATTACAAAAACGGACGCATAAAAAATGAAGGCCGCGGACTTTCTTTTTTTTATTTTGCCCCTAACAGTTCTATTGTAGCAATCCCTCTGGGCAGCAACGACCTGCCCTTCATCTTCAATGAATCTACCAACGATTATCAGACCGTGACCATACAAGGCCAGATAAGCTATAAAATTGCGAATCCAAAGATTCTTGCTGATGTCCTGAATTTTGCTGTTGATGAAAGAGGAATTTATAAAAAGAACGATACGGAAAAACTAAATCAGAGAATCATTAATGAGGCACAAACTGCTACCTCCTCTTACATACACGAGATAAAGCTCAAGGATGCTATTCGGTCTGCCAAAATAATAGAAGAGAAAATATTGGAAGGGCTAAAAGTATCCAACGCAATAAATTTACTGGGCATTGAAATTTTGGGAGCCAACATTTTAGCTGTACAAGCCACGCCGGAAATGGCTAAGGCCCTGGAAACTGAAACCAGGGAAAAATTGCAACAGGAAGCAGATCAGGCTATTTATGCACGAAGAAATTTTGCTGTAGAACAGGAGAGAAGAATTAAAGAATCAGAACTGAATACGGAAATTGCTATTGAGGAAAAACAAAAGCAAATAACTGAGAAAAGAATGGAGTCAGATGTTTTACGATCTGAAAATGAAAGGAAATTAAGAGAGATGGATTTAGCCACGGAAATTGCACTCGAAATTCAAAGGAAACAACTCATCGAACAAAAAACATCAAATGATAGGAACGAAGCAGATACACGCAGTTACGTTATAGAGGCTACAATGAAACCATATAGAGAAATGGATTGGAAAATTTTGACTGCGCTAAATAATAACCAGGATCCTGGATCCAACATTGCACTCGCCTTTAGGCATCTGGCAGAAAATGCCGACAAGATCGGAACGCTGAATATCAGCCCCGAACTTTTGGACTCCATCCTTAAAAATAAGCGACAGAATAAAAAATGAAGTATGAGTATGCTATAATCGTCAGAAACAAAACCAGGCTTGAATCGCTGGTAGAACGCTTTAATACCAAAGCACAGGCAAGGTTTTATATCGAAAATTCGGGTGGAAATTTTGAAGACTATGAAGAAGAGCACGAAACTTTTTATCATTCCCTGACCTTGCTTCAAACGCGGCTAACACAGATCATTAAAAATAAAACAATAGCTCGCGATTTCTTGCCATCCTTTATTTTTTCAGAGAAAAACATGATTGTTGTCATCGGGCAAGACGGTCTGGTAGCCAACACCGCCAAATACGCCAACGGATGTCCGATCATTGCCGTAAACCCGGATAAAAAGCGATATGATGGCATTCTCTTGCCTTTTGATGTTTCTGACTTTGTTCCGGGCGTTGAAAAATTATTGACAAACCATTATAAAGGCAGAAGAGCTCACTTTGCTGAAGCCAGGCTCAACGATGGACAGAGATTACTTGCTTTTAACGACCTCTTCATAGGTGCTTCTTCTCATGTATCGGCCAGATATAAAATCACTTTCCAAAATTCTATAGAAGAGCAGTCTTCAAGCGGCCTGATCGTTTCCACTCAGGCAGGTGCTACCGGATGGTTAAGTTCTGTATTTAATATGGCCTATGGTGTAACAGCTATGTTTGAAACTGACCTTTCGCCTAAAAGGCCGGAACTAAAGGACAATGAACTCTTATTTGCCGTAAGAGAACCATTTAAAAGCGTGCGGACGCAAATCGGAATTACAGCTGGTTTAATCAAGAGTTCAAGCAAACTGATTATTGAATCACTAATGCCGACGAACGGAATTATTTTCAGTGATGGAATAGAATCCGACTTTTTAAAATTCAATAGCGGCGCCATTGTTACCATCGGGCTATCCAAAGAAACGGCAAATTTGGTGGTTAAATGATTCCGGTTTGTACAATTTGAATTGGTAATTCTTCGCGCATTGCACTTTTTATCTTCTATTATGTCATCCCTACGGGATTTATTTGATCCTGCGTCTTTTTCTACAATCATAACATCCCTACGGGATTAGGCGAATGGTTCTTTTAACTACCGATAACTTTTATTGCACTCGTAAGGAATGCAAACCACGTTAAGGGCGACAGGATTGTAGAATAATCAACAAGACGTAATGCAAACCCCGATAGGACCCTATAGGGGTGGCAGGATTGTAGAACATTATGCAAATCCCGTTAGGGATGCCAGTATTGTAGAACAACAAGACGCGGTGCGAACCCCGTTAGAGGTGGCAGTATTGTAGAACAACCAAACGACATAATGCAAACCCCGTTAGGGGTGGCAGGATTGTAGACAACC
>JBIQMB010000113.1:0-8313 GCA_044463745.1 Chitinophagaceae bacterium
GGAAATGGGTTTACATTCCCACTTCGGATTCATCAAAAACTTCCTGAGCAATTGTGCAGCATTTGTCTTAACCATGATCTTGCTTTCGAAATCAATTCCGGCACTGTAACCCCAGTATTCAAAGGAGTTTCGGGCGAAACAATAAATGCAACCATGCTCACAACCCATGTAAGGATTCATACTATACCACATGCCCACATCGGGCGAATCCACTTTGTTTACAAGAGATTTGGCGGAGGTTTCTATGTATTGGGTTTTGATGCTGCCTTCTGTCCAGTCGTCAATGGCTTCGGGATGTTCGCGTGTTACTTCGTTTAATTGAAAACGGTTTCGCGTATTAAATTGCGCCCCACGACCTTTCAGGTAATTGTTTTCCATTGGATTTTATTTTTTAGAAAAGCCGACTCTGTTCGGGCACGCTTTCTTTCTTTAATGTAATTTTTTTCATCATTTGCCAACCCGCATCCGGCACCTTGTGTTTTTTCATGAGCATTAATTGTGCTGCTATACATTGGATATTGACCGTAGTGGCTGAAATAACAGGTAATAAACGTTCGTACTGAAAAGGTTTCAGATTTCTAAAAAGGGCCAATGTAAAATCCTGTAGAAAGAAAGGTGTAACCGTTTCACTCCTGATGGCCGATCGTATTTTTTTCAAATTCTTTGACAATGCTGTGAGATCCTCTCTACTGGTGGCCTGTAATAAAAATGAGTGTGTTGGAAGCTCTTCAATCCGGTTGAAACATAGTAAAAAACCATCCGATTGCCTGGCCACAGAAGCCAGGGTTTTCAGAAGTAAATCCTCTCTTAACAAAAGGGAATCAAACTGTACAAGTAAAAGGTTGCCGACTTCATTTAAAACCGGAAATTGCGCTTCATCATAAGAAGAGGAAGTTTTTAGCTCGTTTAATAAATCCTGTCTTAGCTGTTTTATTTTATTTTTCGTTTCTTGGGGGATGTCAAGATAAATTCGATAACTGCATTCTGTTAAAAGGGAATCAGGTAACATAGGCTGTCAATAACTTTAGCACAAATCTACTAATTTATTTAGTTAACCAAATCAAATAAAATGAGAATTTCACAATTTTAATTTCTTTGAAAAACAAGACAAACCGGAGATCAGCGGACTCCTTTGGTTATCATTTATTTATGGATGAAACAAAAAAAGGCCGCCAATCATTGACAGCCTCATCTTAAGAAAACCACCATATTAAAATTCTTCTATCACTTTCTTCAATTTTTCTCTCACCTGCATGGCTATCTTACCCAATTCCGGGTTATCTACCGCCTTCATCGACTCAACCGGGTCGATAGCGCTCACCCTTATTTGGTTATCTGCATTTTCCTGCACCACTACATTGTAAGGCAACAGGCTGCCTATCTCACTTTCGTGCAGTAAGGCCTGATGCGCAAAATGTGGATTGCAGGCTCCCAATATTTTATACTTTCTGAAGTCCACCCCCAGTTTATTTTTCAGCGTTTCTTTTACATCAATTTCTGTAAGCACGCCAAAGCCTTCCTTCTTTAATTCTTGTGTTACTTTTTCAATGGCGTTTTCAAAACTACCATCTACTGTTTTAGAAAATGTATAATTCATAATTGAATTTTTTAAATGGTTAAACGACCGCAAAGTTGCATCCGATAAATCCATTGCTTTGCAACCTTTGTCACATTAGAAGAAAGAAAAAGTGAATCATGAAAACCCTTACCTCCACCATTTCCCGCAAGGGAAATGCTCTGCGAAAATCAGCGAAATCTGCGGGAGCCATTCCAAAACCAGCGAGACACTTTTTCCAGTCATACAATATTTCATAACCCTCAGCGAGACATCAGAAAGTTGTATCTAAAAAATCCTAAAAACGAAAAGGAACTTTCCCGTTTCAATCCAGCCGCTCCACCATTTCCCGCAAGGGAAATGCTCTGCGAAATTCAGCTGAAACCTGCGGAAGGTTCTCTTATCGCAATGCGATATTTCATAACCATCAGCAAGTCTAAAAAAAGCAGAAGCAATAGAAATCTGAACATCAGCTAACCCAAAAGGTAAGCTCCGCAAACTCCTGCACAGTCAGCGTTTCAGCGCGCCGATCAAAAAACGAATCAGAAAGTTTTTCCGGCAGAATGATTCCCTTCAAATTATTACGAAGGGTTTTCCGACGCTGAGCGAAGGAAGTTTTTACAATTTTTTTAAAGGTGCTTTGGCTTTTAACCGGTAATAACTCCTGCCTGCGATCAAGACGGATCACTCCGCTTTCAACCTTGGGCGGCGGTGTAAAGCTATTTTTCCCTACATCAAAAAGATAAAACGATTGGTAATAATATTGAACCAAAACCGACAGAATACCATAATCCTTATTACCCGGCCCGGTGACAATCCTCGTTGCCACCTCCTTCTGAAACATGCCGATTACGCGTTCAGGTAATGGATACCATTCAAGTATTTTAAAAAGAATCTGTGAGGAAATATTGTACGGAAAATTTCCGATGATGGTAAAAGGTTCAGCGAAGGGCGGGGAGATTTCCAGAAAACTGTCATGAATAATATCCAACCCCGGAAAATTCGATTTTAAATAAGTAACCTTTTCCTCATCCAGCTCCACGGCTTTGAACTCAATATCCGGTACGTCGATCAAATATTTGGTGAGTGCACCTCCACCCGGCCCAACTTCCAACAGGCGCGAAAAGCTATTTTCGTTCAACGCATTGATTATCTTTTTAATTACACTTTCATCTTTAAGAAAATGCTGGCCAAGTGATTTTTTGAGTCTGTACATGTGCAAGTGTCACCGGCAAAAGTAAATGAAAAAGCTACTCTGAAACCAGAATAGCTTTTTTTGGGGTATAGATTAAAATGTTTATCGGCTGATCACCAACTTCATGTTTACCACCTCACCGTCTGACATGATCTGAACGGTATAAACACCATTCGACAAACGTGAGAGATCCGTTATCTCAATGACATTGTTTCCTTTAATCAGTTGACGGGTCATGGTCAGTGAAACTTTGCCTGTATTATCTATTATTTTGACAAAGGCTTTGCCGCCTGTTTCTGAGTTGAAATGGACACTGGCATAATGGCTGGCCGGGTTGGGCTTAATCATTAACTGCCTGAAAGCCGGTGCAGCATGAACGCGGATGACATTACTCATCATCAACCGTCCGCTGACACCCTTAACCTGAATTTTATAGAATACATTTTCGGTTGACAGGCTAAGAATATCATCATTGTAATTGAAGGAGCGGCGCTGATGCGATGCTACCTTCCAATCCAGTTTTTGTATGGTCTCAAACTTCAGGTTATCCGTGCTGCGAAGGATTTCGAAGCCTACAATCTCTTCTGCACTTTCTATCTCCCAATTGAGCAATGCACTGTTTCCGAGATACGAACCGGTTACCTTAAGTAAATTAACCGGCAGGGCGTAGTGCCTGTATCGCCAGTCGCGGTCGTATGCGGTAGGGATGGTTTTCTGAACCACAGCTCTTGTTCCCGGACTGACATCACCTGCTGTGGTGCCGCCGTTACCGAGGTTGGAGGAAGTTCCTTTGGCAGATGTATTATCCAGATCGAACCGGTCATCCAGACCGTCGCCATCGGCATCCGTCCCCATCAGCACTGTATTTTCATTAAAGGCTCCGTCGAAATTATAATCGTGTCCTTCTTTGATATCAGGCACACCGTCTCCATCTGAATCCAGATCAAGGTAATCCGGAGTTCCATCTCCATCTGTATCGATCGGATAATTTCCAAATCCTCCCCACACATTTTTCCAGGTATCAAATGCATCGTCAATACCATCGCCATCACTATCTACGCCTAATGGGAATCTGAACTGTGCGGTGGCCGGCCCTTCTATCAAATCAGGGATACCATCATTATCACTATCTATATCCAGGTAATCAGGATAAGGATCACTATCTGAATTACGCAGCGTAAGCGTAGGCATTGATGAAACAATGGTTGACCACCCATTCGGCCCGATCGGCCCATCAATTCTACCATCATAATTGGCATCTATAAAACCAGCCTCTATCACGTCCACAATACCATCGCCATCGCTATCCAGATCATACGGATTAGGCACGCCGTCTCTGTCCATATTATGGTATGGGTAACTATCTGCCCTGCCGTCATTATTGATATCCGGCCCCGTACGCAGGAGCGCATTTGCACCTACAATGTGATCAGAAATTCCATCATTATTCAGGTCAATGAATCCATCAATTCTTCCATCATTATTGGCATCGGCTCCGCCCACCTCCCTTACATCGGGTATGCCGTCGTTATCACTGTCCAGATCAAACTGGTTTGGAACACCATCCCCATCCGTATCCTTCAAGCCAAGCCCCACGCCCGAATTATAAGCTCCGAACAGATTACGATCCACCTGGTCGCTCAATCCGTCGCCATCGGCATCTACAAAATTATCGAGCTTGCCATCTCCGTTTACATCTACCCCACCTGCTTCCACCACATCTGGGATACCGTCGTTATCGCTATCCAGATCAAGCATATTGATAATGCCATCCAGGTCAGCATCAAAGCGGTCATCCACACCATCTCCATTCACATCAACCCGTCCGGGGAAATCCAGATCCAGATAGTTTGGAATTCCGTCTCCATCCACATCACCGTCAGCCTGGAACCAGTCGTTGATGAAGTCGCCATTGTTATCTACATAAGGGTGCGAAACACCATTTTTATCTACAAATATGTAATCCTCATCATAAGCATTGATAATGCCATCTCCATCATGATCGCCAAAAGATTCGGGGATATTACTTTCTACCCAGTCAGGAATACCATCTTTATCTTTATCAATATCACAATTAATGGTAACGGTTACCTGCCTGCAGCCGGTCATGTTACAATCTCCCTCAGCCCTTACATAATAAGTGGTTGTGGCGTTTACGGTTACGTCTACCGAGCTGCCGATGCCCACCGGGGTGCCACCGCACGAACCGGCGTACCAATGCCAGGATGCACCATCGCCCAGCGTACCACCTTGCACGGTGAGGGTCACCTTCTTGCCCGGACATACTTTCAGATGGCTGGTAACAGCCCGCGTGGCTATCGTTGATTGCGTTTTGGGTGTTAACTGAAATGGCGGAGATGTGTACATACATGTAGGGCTACCCATGTTACCAGCTCCGGCCACAATAACCCTGTAAAACTTATTTTCCTGCGCGGGGCCAACCACCGGAATGGTGTAAGTAGCTCCGGTAGCTCCCGAAATATTATTATAAGTGTCATTTATCGCATTATACACCTGCCATTGGTAATCAATTGCTCCGGTTATGGCTGTAGGGTCGCTAAGCGTAGCATCAAAGGTTACTGAGTACTCGGTACAACCTGCCGTCTTGGATAAAATGCTGACCACAGGAGCCGGACTACACAAACCAAACTGAATATCATCAATCGCCAGATCATTACCGCAACCTCCTTCACCGGCATTCACCAGTTCCAATATTACGTTAGAGAATCCGGGTGGAAGAGTGAACTTCATGCCGTATTGTTGCCACGAAGTGGAGGTCATACTGGCCGTGGTGGATTGTGCAATGACAGCACCCGAAACCTTATCCCGCACACGAAGTGTGACTTTCGGGTATTTAAATCCGCCAAAGGCGTTACACACCGTTTGGTAGCTGCTATTGCCGATAAAGGCACCGTAGAAGAAGAAACTGTATTGCTGATTCGCACATAATGAGGCCACCTCATCCCGGTAAATCACATACGGCATCGCATCCGCATTGATGATCATCATACGGCCGCCACTATTGCCGGTATGATCTGTTAAATTAATCCATCTACCTATATCTCCATTTCTCGCATTTTCATTTAAAGTGAACTGTTCAATTTGTAAAGGGAAATTAATACTTCCAGTATATTGTGTTGTTGGAGAAACATTTCCAAAGTCTGCTTTAGCAAGATGAGTAGGATTTCCATTACTCGTTCTACCAAAAGTTTGTTTTAAAATTATCTGTCCCAGGGTCGCACATGGGTCTGTAGATGAGGTAACCGCAATCAACAAAGGAGTTGGCTGGCTTTCACTCAGGTCATCCGGCTTATCATTACTGTTAAGGTCGGGATTGGTACCATTGGTACTGGTATCTCTCAGCGTATTTTTATTAAAATCTCTGGCGGTTGCGATAGCAATATTATTGTAGACCACACCCGGCATAATATTACTAAGTCGGCATGAAATACGTATAATAGCATGGTTATTGGCAATGGGATAATTTGGCAGAATCCCTGTTCCATAAAGCAGATTTATATCTCCCTTTCCATTATATCCGGTATTGAGTACCAAACCGGCAGGATTAGCAACGAATGAGATGGATACATTCGACACGTTGCCTGCTCCGTTAATTTTTGTAAGATCATCTGTAACCTGCACATCCGAAATATCCATATTACCGTAGTTTCGTACATAGACGTCGTACACCACATCGTATTGATTGGCGGTTGCTGTGGGGGTTACGGAAACCAGGTTTTTGGCGGCTCCAATACCGGAAACAATGGTAGCCATGTCATTGGCTTTTGAAACCGTTCCAACTTTTGTAATATTAGAGGTTGCAGCCGTCAGCATATTAATTTCATTCAATAAGCAACCGTTTCCGGAGTATGCGGAAATCATCTTTCCATCAGCATAGGTAAGCCCAACAAAATTACCTGACGAACCGGAAACCGGACCAATATAGGTACATGTTAGGTCGTTTCCGGTACCATCATAACTTTTATAATCCGGTGAAAACAGCATGTTCTCCATTATAAAAAACATTTGTCCGGATGGTGTCATGGCCACGTCGCCACTTACGCCCAAATTATCTTTAGTTGTTAAGATTACTCCCCCTGTCAGATTCAATTTACTTCTTGGACCGAACACCCGGGTATCCAAATCCAACGATCGAATAAATGCTGTTCCCGGTATGGTTGTTTTTCCTACAGTTCTGGCTCCTTCATATTCGATTACAAAACTATTACCCTCATCATCAAAAACAATCCCCAAAATCACACCTTGCATAGAGCAAAGTGTATCAAGCCGATCACTTCCTGATTTTCCTTGATTTCCAGTCTCCGTAAAGTCCCAGCGCCAAATATATGACCACATGGCGGGCTGCCCCGGAACGGCGCTATTTCCTGAACTTATCCAGTGATAATAAAAGTGGTGATCTTTTGGGTTGAATGAAACACTGGCCATACTGTGTGAAAAACGCTGGCCGTAACTGTTTGAAGAACCAATCCTTAATTGAGGCTTGAAACGGCCTACCATGTTAACCGAATTCTTATTACCCGTAATAGAGTTTATTCTATTGGTGGCACCATCATAATCGTAGAAATGAATGTAACTCGAGCTACCGCTGCATTCTTCTAAAATCCCCACTGCAAACGGATAGCTCTTGGTAGCCTGTCCGAAGGAAGTACCGGTAAATAAGATTAAGGCAAAAGTTAATAGAAAAAAAAGATGCTTTTTCATAAAAAAAGGATTCCGTGAATTAAAAACGAAATCCTTTATTAAATATTGTTACCGGCTTATTCAGTTTACGATGAATCTCAGGGAAGTATTGATGTTATTTCCCTGAATATGAAGTATATAAGCACCTCTTATCGCGGGTATCCGGCTTAGCTTAACTTCGCTGCTAAAAACAGTTTTTTTATCGGTTAATATTTTGCGTCCATGGACATCAAAGATGGTGAACCGTAGCATTTCTCCCACTGCGTAGGCAGGGATATTCACACGTATATTACTCCGAACCGGATTCACAGCCAACGAAAAACTTTCATACCCTGAGCGTGTAATCCGTACCACCCGCGAATAGGAAATTTCTCCCGTAGGCTCCTCCAACCTGGCCCGATAATAAACGTAATTTTCTGCACCGATGGCATCCGAAAAACTATATTCTCCGTTGCCCAGATTTTTCATTTCACCGGCTTCCTTAAAATTATTGCTGTCCGTACTTTTTTCCAGAATAATCTTTCTAAATGCAGATGCATTATCCAGCTTCAGGTACGCGATGTTTTCACGGTCGTTTCCACTAACAGAAAAAGACAGAATAGAAACCGGCACTACGATAGATTCAACCGTTGAACCCTCCGCCAGGCTCATGTAAAAAGGATCAAATGAAACAGCTACCGGCCTGAATCCCAGCTTCAACTCCACGGTAGGTGAATGGCCAATGACTATCCCATTGCCACCCACGGATACCCCTGCAGCTCCCTGATCGTAAAGTACAATGACGGTATCCTTGCCGCCGTTTCCCTGTACCCGCAGAGGTATTACGGAGTGATAAACGGATACATTTGACCCCGCACTTTTA
>JBIQMB010000114.1:0-8241 GCA_044463745.1 Chitinophagaceae bacterium
ACAAAGAAACAAATGCGCAAGGCGCTGATTCGCTTCTTCGGTTTATTGATAACCATAAAGAAAAATCATCATTATACATCATCCGAAACGATACCATTCTGGCTTCTCTAAACGAAAATAAAATGATGCCCCTGGCCAGCACGATGAAGATTATGGTAGCACTGGAGTTTTCAAAACAGGCTGCTTTTAAGGTGTTTGACACATCAAAGATGGTGGCGCTCAGCGAACTTAACAAATACTATCTTCCGCTAACCGATGGTAATGCGCATCCCAACTGGTTGGATTATGAAAAGAAAAAGGGTGGAATTGTCAACGACAGCGTATCCCTGTTAAACGTAGCCAGAGGAATGATCATCTTCAGCAGCAACGCCAACACAGAATATCTGATGGATTTGCTGGGCCTACAAAATATCAATGGCAACTATCGCCTGATGAACATCAAGGATTTTACGCCACTCTATTATCCGGTATCCTCTTTGTTTCTTTATCAGAACCCTAAAAAATTAAAAGAAGAAAAAGTATTAAAAGAAATCAACTTCTTTTCAGAAAATGATCTGATCAAAGCTACTGAAGTCATTCACAAACAATTGAAAGATAAACCTGAGTATAAAAGCACCTTCAACTTTGGCGATCTGACACCGGCCATGCAAAAAAACTGGAGCGATCGGCTGCCGGCATCCACTACCGCAGCTTATGCACGGATTGCTTATGTGCTCAATAACAGAGGCATTTTTGGCAAAGAAACCTATCAGGTTCTGGAAAGAGTGCTGGAAAGTATTATGGAAAATCCGGCCAACAGGCAATGGCTTAATCATGCAGGGATGAAGAACGGATCTACCATGTACGTACTTACAAATACCATGTATGCCACACTCAAAAATGGTAACCGCATCGCCATGGCATATTTCTTTAATGATCTTGATCCTGCCGATGGATTTAAACTTCAGAATTGGATGAATGATTTTGAAATAGAGGTACTGACAAATCCGGAATTCGTAAAAAAATTATCGGGAATTTAAAAACCGCAGACTATTATTTTTGAGGACATCTTGCAGATAGCCGGGTTTATCAGGTTTTAAAAAGATTAAATCATTCCTTTCTTTTTATAATAAGCCACTACGAGCGATACCACTGCATCGTAGCTTCTTATGCCCTGTGGCTGTTTATTCAGCTCAAGGAATTTACCATAAATCCAATGCATCGTGGGCTGGATAAAGGTATTATGCCTGAGGCTAAAAGCGCGCCAGGCTTCTATGTCTGCCTTCACTTCCGGAATCAAAAGCTCCAGGGCCGCCTTACCCTTAATTGAATCAAAGTACCGAACCTGTGCATTGGTGTACATAAAAATATCAAGCCACGAAGAATACCTGAACAAAGCATCCTGGCATTGTGTACCAACGAAAAAACCAACAAAATTGGCTTCGTTTTCTTTGGCATAGCCAATCTGATGGGCAATTTCGTGCAGTGTAATATTAGGCACCAAAAATATCGGAACCGAAGTATTTACCTGTGCTTCGCCCGTGAAGGGATTATAATATCCGGTAAATCCAAGATAGTTTTCAACGCCGCCAAACAGAGTAGATTTGATCGAGGTATTCCGGTATTTTAAAAAAGGATACGTTTGGGTAAGATTATTGTAAGCCAGGGCAGATCTCTTAAAGATTTCCTTCTTGGTTGGATAATCGGCTTCGGTAGCCAGCCAATCTTTTTTTGCACGGTTTACTTCATTGACCATGATATCTTGCAACTTAATTAAGTTTTGCTCCTGATACGCCGGCCGTTCAAGCCCTAACTGATACCTGATCCCCTTACGGCTGTAATTCAATCCCCAGATCAAAAGAAAAAGAACATATAGAAAAAGCAGGTACAGTACAAACTTGCTCATCTTTCTAACACTAATCCTGATCGTCAATTTCCTGACGAATAAAAGATAAACATTTCGAATCACGATATAAATAACCCAGATTAAAAAAGAAAGATATATCAGATCTCCGATGCTGAATGGCAGGCGACCCGTCAGGTATCGTTGAAACCTTGATGTATAAGGATACATACCATAAGTATAATGCTCCTCTACCCACAATTTACTCATTGCCAATACCACCAGGGTAACGGCAATAATAGCCAACACGACGATCAAAATCATTCTCTTTCTGGAAATAGCCATTCTATTCTTCATTAAACTTTTAAGTCACCCAACGTTTCTTAACCGATTTTAAAAATCGGCTTCCGGCTCACATAACAAATAAACAACGAAACTATTAAAACGAAAAAGTAATTTTGCAATCTCATCATAAATTGTCAGACAATTGGAAGAAATCGTGTACGACATCGCTATTATTGGCGGTGGAATAGTAGGGGCAGCCACTTTTTACAGATTACAGCAACATCATCCGGATCTAAAAATCATATTATTCGAAAAAGAGTCGCATCTTGCTGCACACCAAACCGGGCATAACTCAGGTGTACTGCACAGCGGTCTGTATTACAAACCCGGTTCACTAAAGGCTATTAATTGTGTAAAAGGCAGGGAGGAGTTGGTGGAGTTTGCAAAGGAATTTCATATACCCCACGATGTATGCGGCAAGGTGGTAGTAGCCACGGATCAATCGGAGTTACCTTATCTGGAAAAAATATTTAAAACCGGTATCGAAAACGGCCTTACAGCTACTGAAAAAATTACACCCGAACAAATCAAAGAGTACGAACCTTTTTGTGAAGGCATCGCAGGATTATGGGTTCCATACACCGGCATAATCGATTATGTAGCAGCTACTGAAAAGATGGCTGAAGTGGCCATAGGCAAGCAGCCGGCAAGCAAGGTACAGCTCAATACGGAGGCACAGGGCTTTGAAAAAGATGGTGGTATTAACATGATCAGTACCAACAAAGGAAAGTTTAAGGCTCGTTTTCTTATTTTCTGCGGCGGACTTCAGGCAGATCGTCTGGCGCGGAAAGATCATGTAAAATTAAAAGAACAGGTAGTCGGCTTCAGAGGCGATTACTATGAACTGACACCACAGGCTAAACATAAAGTCCGAAACCTCATCTATCCTGTTCCTAACCCCGATTTTCCATTTCTGGGGGTTCACTTTACACGTATGACCAATGGAGATATTGAATGTGGGCCAAATGCAGTTTTTACTTTTAAACGCGAGGGTTACGGTAAAACAGATTTCAACTGGCAGGATACTTCTGCAGCACTTGGATACGGAGGAACATGGAAATTGTTTTTCAACAACATGCGTTTCGGTATCAATGAATACCGCCGTGCATTCTCTAAAAAGCTGTTCTTAAAAACATTACAAAGACTCATTCCGAGCCTGACTATGGATGACATACATCCCGGTCGTGCCGGTGTAAGAGCACTGCTGCTAAATGATAAAGGAGATACACGCGATGATTTCCGAATCGAATATAAGGATACCAGTATTCACGTACTAAATGCGCCCTCACCGGCTGCTACAGCCTCCCTGGCTATCGGTAACAATATCAGGGAAATGGCTGAAAAACATTTCGGAATTTGATTTAATGGTGTAAATGTTTGTTAGAATTACGGAAAACTTTCCCGGTAATCACCTAAGCAAATAAAAGTTGACCTTATTATATTTTGATAAAATTTCTGTCACATTTCTCCCTTAATTGCGATTCATATTAATTTTATCAAAAAAGGCCACGGAACTTGGAGCATGTCAAATAACTTCAATCATTAACCTATCGGTTTTAATTTCAATTGATCCACCCGTCGTTTTTGTAAGCTTCATCAATTTCCTGTAATGAATTGTATTCCTAATATTAGGAACATTTCGTGTTCCTACAATCCGCGCATTAACAGTGTGACCATCCAGCTCTTCCCTTAAAAAGATTACAGAGTCAATAATCTGTTTCACAGCCCTTATAAGATCTCCTCCTTTCAATTCAATAAAAAAACAGGTCTTTATCTTAGCGATAATAAATAAATAATCACACCTTTTATCGCTTTTATTAAACAAACAACCATCCACCCGAATTTTTCCAATTTCATAACCAGAGTCATTTGAAAGATTATATTTTTTCCCCTTCTGTTCAGCAACACATACCTTTCGGTCATCATCAAACTCTACACATGGCTTTAATATTAAGCTCATACACCTGCAAATTCAAGATCAGTTAATTTTTCAAATTCCTCATTTATTTCTCTGGAAACTGTGTCAATTTTCTCTGCCTTAATCAGCTTTTCTTTCCTATCCATAATGTTTTCACAAGTTCCATCAACCTTTAGTAAATAAGCTGATCCATCATCAGGATTTAGCCAATATTTTTCATCAATAATCCTATTAGACTCTACCGGATATTTTTCGCCCACAACATAAGCATACATCAGGTTATTAAGTGAAGTCAAAAAATAAGGACTGTGGGTAGTTATTAATATCCTGCAATAAAAATCAATCTCTTCCTTATTATTCCAATATTTTATTTTATCAATAATATGACTGACCATCTTTTTTTGTGTCTTTGGAAAACAATTAAGTTCAGGTTCTTCTATTACAATATAGGGTTGGTAACGCGTATGATAAATTCTAAACGTTGAATCTGCAATTTGTTGAGGTTTTATTGACTCAACTATATGATCAAAAGCCAGCAACAAAGGAATGCCACTATTTATAGCACTGGATGCTTCACTCATTGTTATCTCCTTCTCATCAGGCATAATTATCAAATCCCTGTTACCAGCATATTTATAGAAGACATTTAATACATCCCTATAATCGTAGAGAGGCTGAGCTCTCTTTGCATTCTTAACCCATTGACTGAAAAGATGAAAGAGTTTGGGTAATTGAGCGCCGGATGCAATAATTGCATCTGTTTCATCTTTTAATAAACTTACCGCCTCCCGGTATGAAGGTATATATCTTATATTGTTAGTAACCTTTTCCTTAACTCCTTCCTTTGATAACTTCTCTTTGATTTCAAGCTTATTTCCGGATACTTTATTATCAAATCTTAAAGATCCGATTGAATCTTCAAACTCAATAAAACTTTCAGGTTTTAGGTAGCTTGATATTCCGAGGTATTCCATCTGGTCGTAAAATTCCCTTAGCAAAAAATCATCGTTTTTTTCAGAGCCGACATGAATCATTACACCCTTTATAGCTATCAACACCTTGGCGACGGTACTTTTTCCGGTACTTTGATCTCCAATTAGCACATTGACTAATCTTAATTCTATTGTCACATCGGTAACAGGGCCAAAATTTTTTATTCTAAGTGTTTCTGCCATTCTTCTGTTCGCTTTTAATCTTATAAAGATTGTTTAAACTAAATTAAGCAATAAATTGAAGTTATGTTACAACTTTTACAATCTGACGGGAGAATTGCGGGGATCATCCGAAAAAAAAAACATAACTTATTCATGAAACAAACTATAAACAAAATTTTAAGCCCATTTTTAGTGTTTTTTCCTAACTTTGCTGCCCTTTAAAGTGAAGTCATGGGTAAAATGCGGGAATTTGATATTGCTTTTGTAGGGTTAAAGCCCGGAATTCATGAGTTTAATTACGAGGTTGACAATCAGTTTTTTGAAAATTTCAGTGAGCAGGATTTTAAAGATTGCCATGCATTTGTAAAAGTAACACTTGAAAAATCGAATTCATTGTTGCTTTTGAAATTCGACATTGATGGCACGGTAGAAGTAACATGTGATAGATGTGGAGATCCATTGAAACTCACCCTTTGGGATGAATTTAATCTGGTAATAAAACAGGTTGAAAACCCTGAGGAAATGAATGATTCAGAAGACGACCCCGATATTTTTTATATCAGTCGAACTGAAAGCCATCTACACCTCGCAACATGGATTTATGAATTCGTTTTGCTTAGCATTCCGAACCAGCGGGTATGTGGTGAAGATGAAAACGGAGAGTCAAAATGCAATAAAAAAGTTTTGGCCATGCTGGAAGAAATGAAAAAAAGAAGTTTAGAGAGTAACCATCCACTCCAAAAAGGACTGGAACAATTTAAAAAGAACAACAATTAATATTAAACGTTATGCCAAATCCAAAGCGCAGACACAGTCAGCAAAGAAGTGCAAAAAGAAGGACACATTATAAAGCAACTGCTCCTACCCTCAGCGTAGATCCTACTACCGGGGAAACACACGAAAGACATCGTGCCCATGTAAGCGAGGGAAAACTCTACTACAAGGGAAAGGTTGTATCCGAAAAGGCACCCCTGAAAGCATAGGTGTTCAAGAATCTCGTTTAATCCAAAAATAAGATTGCATAACTTCAATCTTGTTTTTGGATTTTTTTTTTGATCTTTGAACCTCGCTTCTTTTCGCAAAATTCAAATCATGAATATAGCCCTGGATATGATGGGCGGTGACTTTGCTCCCGCAAAAGCTGTAGAAGGCGTTATTTATTTTCTTGAAAAAAACACCTTCAAAGGTAAACTTACACTTATAGGAGATGAAATTCTGCTCAAGGAATTCTCTGACCAGATAAAGCCGTTTCAGGATCAGATACAAATCGTTCATGCTACTCAGGTTATAGGCATGAACGAGCATCCGACCAGGGCTCTTAAAGAAAAACCGGACTCCTCTATTTCAGTAGGTTTTAAATGGCTTGCCACTTCGCAGGCAGACGCTTTCATCAGTGCCGGCAACACAGGTGCCATGATGGTGGGGGCATTGTACAGCATAAAAACCATTCAGGGAGTGCTGAGGCCCGCCATAGGCGCTTACATCCCGCAAGAAAATGGGTCGCTTTCCCTGCTCATCGATGTGGGTTTGAATGCTGATTGCAAACCGGAACACCTGGTACAATTTGCCAAATTGGGAAGTCTCTTTTCCGAACACATCCTTGGTCTTCAAAATCCGAGAGTGGCTTTACTAAATATGGGAGAAGAAGAAGGCAAAGGCAATATTCTTTGCCAAACCGTTTACCCCATGCTCAAAGAAAAAGAAAACATTCATTTCATCGGAAACGCTGAAGGGCGCGACATCCTGAGTGATAAAGCAGACATCTATGTTTGCGAGGGTTTTACCGGGAATGTGATTTTGAAATTTGCCGAATCATTTTATGATTTGGTGAAAAGAAGGAGTATCAGCGACAGTTATCTCGAGAAATTCAATTTCGAAATGTACGGTGGGGTGCCCGTGTTGGGGGTAAACAAACCGGTGATTATAGGCCATGGCATTTCTGGCCAGCAAGCTTTTTCAAACATGATTAACACCGCCAAACGCATGATCGAAAACAATTTCATCGACACGGTTAAGAAGGCTTTCATTTAATTTAATCTTCGGCAAAAAATGTATAATGATGAAAGATGCAGTGTATTACTAAGAGCAGTTGCCGTTTTTCTTGCAGTTTTATTTTATTGCCATCCCTTATTTGCCCAGAAGAAAGACACAACCTACGGCAGAGCTAACCAGATCATTAATGAGGTGATGAGACCGTTTACACGCGATACCACGCAGGTTGACCGGCTCCATGTTCTAAGAAGAAATGATGAAAAGTATCAGAGCTATAGCGGATTGATTATAAGGAACATCCGCGTTAGAAGATTTCCTTTTGGTGCTTCATTTACAGATACCACAAGGGTACTGGAAAATACACTTACACATCTGGCTAACAAATTGCATCATCTAACACAGGTTCCGGTAATAGAGAAAAATCTTTTTTTCCATACCTATGATTCGATTAATCCCTATTTGCTGGCCGATAACGAGCGGTACCTACGTGAACTTTCGTACTTGCGCGATGCAGATTTTAAAATCTTACCAGTTGATGGAACGGACTCTGCCGATATAATAGTGGTGGTAAAAGACCTGTTCAGTCTTGGTGGGGCCGTTAACTCCCTTGGCCTCGATGTAAGCAGTGTAGAAATAAGGGAAGACAACATACGTGGATCTGGAAATGCCGCCATTGTTTACCTCTCTTACGATGAAAATCGTACTAAGAACCTGGCCTTGGGAGGCGAGCTGATCCGTAGAAATATTGACAGAACGTTCATAACCCAGCGGGTGGGATATCAGAGCTATTACAATTCGGTAAGGGCACCCAAACAGGAAAATTATTTTTATTACAACCTCAATAAGCCCCTCCTTAACCGGTATATGAAATTCACTTATGAGCTGGATGTCTCCTACCACACAACATCAAACCGATATAATAGTGACTCGATGTATAAATCAGATTACAGGTACCGATATTCCCAGTTCGAAGGTTGGCTTGGCTATAATATCATCGGAAAAAAGTTTTC
>JBIQMB010000115.1:0-8200 GCA_044463745.1 Chitinophagaceae bacterium
CTGTACTTTGTGAACTTCCCATGAGCGTAACAGGAAAGTGCGGAAGAACCCATTCTTTGCCCGTAGTATTGAAGGAAACTTTTTGAGCCTTTCCATGAAACACCGGCGTAACCATTCCCATACTTACCGTAGTACCTGATGAATCCTGCACAAAGCCACTCACCAGCATTTTATATTTAAGTACCGTTGGCCTGAATACAATCATGCTATATCCCGCTCCGGTATCGAAAGTAAACTCACCCGGCACAGGATTGCCTTCTTTAATATAGACACTCGCACCCAACAATACATTCCCCGTTTTTACATCTACCGGTAATATTTTCGCTTTCTTCTCAGGCATAAAACTTCCAAGTGAATACAAAGTCATTTCCTTTTTATCATAATCGATACGAGTAATATATCTCTTCAAAATTGTATTGCTGATGATGCCATCATGATCGGGATTGGTGCTTCCAAAAACCGCAATGCTCTGATGATCCAGATCAAAGTCTCCGAAATGAACGATGTTGTTTTCAGAAACCTTTATATCAATATGACCACCTACGGCCGAGGCCTGTTGTTCTCTCGAAATATTAAGCCCTAATTCCTCCGCTAACGCTGTATTCACCATCATTCCATCCGAGCCGGTATCAAAAAGAAACTTCAGCTTTCGTTGGTTATCATTCAGTGCAATGGTGAAATAAATAAATTCATTTTCAAACTCGAAAGGGATGGTAGCAACTTTCACGGCAGGTTTATCCCGATCCAGCCCGTATAGCTTATCAAATAAATCGGCCCTGAGTAAATGGTAATCCTTCGAAAAATAAAACCTCGTAGAAGAGTCTCTGCCACCTGCAATATCAACATCTGCTATTACCAAAGAGCCATTTTTCTTTACTTCTTTAACCCTAAATGAATCAAGATCGTATCCGCTCATGATCGCATTTAAACTAAACAGTGCTCCATTTCCGGCATAAGTACCAACCGTGAAGGCACTGTCAAGAAGGGGCCGGATCATTTGCACATCCCGACTTTTAAAAGCCTGGTTGATTTGCGAAAACCTGGATGTCAGGTCATTTGGCTGAGCTGTACCCTGTACAAACAAGATAAAACTACTCAGACAAAAAATAACTCTTTTAATCAAAACAATTTTTTATTTAAAGGTGCTTTTCTATCAATTTTTTCAATTCCGGATTGGAAGGACGAGGAGCATCCACGCTTATAATTTTTCCTTCTTTATCAAACACCAGAAAACGTGGAATAGCATTTATCTTATAGTATTTTGCAAAATCGCTCCATCCTTTGGCAAATAGTTGAATTCCACCCAGATTTTCATCTTTAATCATCTGCTTCCAGGTTTCTTTATCTTTTTCTTCATCAACAGACAAACTCACGATAGCCACTTCTTTTCCTTTCATCTCCTCTTCCAGCTTTTTCAGGTGCGGGATTTCAACCTTACACGGCGCACACCAGGTAGCCCAGGTGTCTATCAGCACCACCTTGCCTTTGAGATCAGAAAAAGAAACCATCTTACCATCCTTATCCTCATACTTAAATTCATACCCTTTGTCGCCCGGCTTTAAGGTAGCCAGTGCGGTATTCGTTTTAAATTCCTGATCTTTCTGAGCATCGGTTAATATAAAATCTTCAATCTCATCCTTAATCGCAAGGTACTCCCCATAGTCTTTTATTCCGGCTATTCTGTTCAATGCGTAATCTCCCTTCAGGGTATCATTTGGAATGTATTTCAGCGTTTTGGTCAGGGCATCCATAGCAAAACCTTTGCTTCCCTCTTTGGCCATTATTTCGCGCATAAGCATGCTCTGCAACAGCCTTTGACCCCAGGGATAAAAATAAACATCCTGCGTTTCTGTAAAATAATTTTTGACTGTGATACCGCTGTAATAATCGGGTATCTCAGCCGGGTCGGGATGGGCAGATCGGGGAGTACTTAATAAGGTTAAAGCAAAAAATGCCAAATCCATTTTTACTGTCTTCTTCAGTGCAGCATCAAACTTTTTATTCCCGGTCGGTTTTAATCTGGAAATCCAGTTCGATGAAGCGAAAAGAGTTCTGTCCAGATCCGGGAAGAAATCAACATAGGTGCTACGGGTTCTATTAAAGTAAACCGATTTCCACTCCAGAGGCCATACCAGTTTATACCACTGCTCAAGAGCTTTGTTTTCTTTGGTATTTTTTCCGGTTAGTTCGTAGGTAGAATCAGTAAACTGAAAAGAAAGCTTATCCCCTGATTTAATCCAGAATTTATAATTGTTTTGGGGTGACTGGTGTGTACCCATTCCTATCAGATAGAATCCCTCATACTCAGGATAGAAGTTGAAGCCAAACTTTCCATCCCGATTCGGTTTGATGGTTGCAATCTCTTTTGGTTCGCCGTTTTCAACCTTGAAAAATTTTACATCGGCAAACTTGTCTTTAACAAAACTCCCCTCTATCGTTGCAGGTTTTTGAGCCATGCTCATCATTGTAAAAGATAAAAGAGAAAATACTGCAATAATTTTTTTCATTTTTTTATTTTGTTGGCGGATAATTATATCCATTAAAAAATAACGCACTCCGATATCCAGAGTGGATGTGTATTAAAATTCTTTTATTAAGTTTTTGTAGTAAGCAACATTCATATCGTACTTCTCACCCTTATCTATAATCTTTTGTATTACAGCACGGCCTTCTTTCTCTTTGCCTGATTTTTTTAATAAACGGGCGGTGGTGAACATGATTTGAAAATCTCCATTATCACCGATACCCTTTTCTCCCCACGCTGCCATCAATGCTTCACGCTCAGGGGTCAGGGTTTTACGTACAACCATGTTGTTATAATATGCACCGAAATAATTTTGGTAAATCACCGGATGTTTGGCCATGAATGTCAGGTAACCCGTGGTATCTTTTTTTATGGAGTTGTAATACGTATCAGCTAACAAGTGCCGCACAACAGGCCAGTCAGTATCTCCGATTTTGCTTTCATGTTCGCCCAGAAATTGTTGAAACCCATCGTGCGTCATCGTTTTACCGGCTTCATTCAATTTTTTACCTAAAACCTTGATTATTTTTTCGATGGAAACTTCAGAGCCAAATCGCCTGGAGAATTCCGCATAGTGATTTACGAATTCTTCCGACAGCCTGGCATCCGGTTTACTCAACGCCATAAACATTACGGCTGCTGCTTCGGGGTGCTTACCTCTGTTGGCCATGATCCACTGATTAGCGGCAGCGGAATCTAAAGGCTTACGATCTTCCCTATTAAAAACCCCCTCGTAGATTTTGGGATAGCCTGTCTGAAGGTTTACGGAATATCCTTCGAGATACTTTTTTTGTCGGTGTAAAGCCAATGCATTATTCAGTCTCTCCGTTAAGATACCCGGATCTTTGAACCCGGAAAACCGATCAATCAATTTCCCTTCCGGAGAAAGTATCAGAAAGGTGGGAAAGCCGTGTACATAGTATTTCTTAATAATGCTGTCGCCAATTTTTTCTTCAAACACATCAGAACTTACAGATACAAAATGCTTCTGAAGGGTTTCGGAAACAATCTTATTCGGGAAAACATCTTTGTCCATTTGTGCACAGGGAAAGCAGCCGGTAAAATAAAGATCGATAAATACTAACTTATTCTCTTTCCCGGCTTTTTCAAGGGTAGCTTTCCAACTCTCTAACTTCTTGATATAATCGGGCGCTTTAGCATCTGCATACGGAGATGCCGGAGTTTGACTGATACCTGTTGAAGAACAAAAAAGCAAAAGCAGAAATGCAAAAATCCTATTTTGTTTCATTTTAATTTAATTTGACTGGCAGAATTTAAAAAAGCCGACAAAAGAACTCGCCGGCCTTTTATTGCACATGAGAAAAATTATCTGTGATTGAACAAAGTTCACTAATAAGTAATCGTATGTGTTGATTCAAAAACAGAAGGAGAAATATAAAATACATCCCTGGCGATACCATTGCCTTCCAGCACCACCTTTGGTTCTCCGGTTATGCTTCCGGATGCTTTTTCAAACATCCTAACTTTATACTTTGAGCCTGATTTGGTACCGATTATCACAAAGTTATATGCGTACGCAGCTTCAGATGTATACTTCTTATGCCGGATGTAAGTAAGTTCTTCTCCCGCAGGTATCGAGTACTCTAATTGCTCATAACCGTTGCTAAGATTACGGCTCCATATTTCATTACCAACAGCAAAGTACATAAGATTTTCATCTCCGTTAAGTACCGTGTAATCGGTTGCATCATATAACTTATCTGTGGCGGTCAGCGTATCATTAAGAATTAATAGTTTCCGATTGCTTTGCCCGGTAATGGTAGATAATATCTTTAAAGAAGGATCATTCTTATCTTGAAATATCGCAATCCCTGTTATGCTTTGAGCGGTTACAAAACTCTTTGTTCCCATATAAAGCAATTTCAGGTTTGCGTTGTTATTTGCGGGCATTTCCGTTCCCTCAGCATCCGTTGTACCAGCCATAAATTGACCATACCCCATGGACATGGAAAGAAAAGAACCGGTCGTTTCATCAAAGAAAAACGGATCGTTAATCCAGGCCGAGAGAAAGTATTTAGATAAATAATAAGGCCTGTTATTCGCATCTGCCATTACCCTGGCGCCAAACCGACCATCATTAGCAGACATGTTATAGATGGTGTGTAACTGACCACCATTGATTAAATAATAGGCACTGCTTCCGTTAAAAAACTGCGCAGGCTGTCTGACTTCAGGGGAGCCAAACAGAATATTATCAATGGTACGAATTGGCTCAAGCGTGTTAATATTTATCGCGGCCAGGTTTTTATCCGTAGTCAAAAAGAGCGCCCGCGTATTACCCAAAACACCGGTGACTCTTGATTTATAAGTGTGGAAGAAACTCAAAAACTGCGCTTTACCGGGAAGGGTCGTGCCGTTAACCTTGCTGTATACATTCTCATTCATACCCGAAGGTTCAATGGATCCATCTGTGAAAAACAAATCGAGATCAGTATTGGTGCCGTCATCCTTGGCTACATACCATCCTCTGGTGAAGGCTGTAACTACATTGATGGTGGATGTAAAATAGGCTGAATATCCTGTCTTCTTATTGGTAACCCGGTAAACCAAAACCCACGCTTTTGCAGGTTGTGTGATGAGATAATCCAGATCCTTGGTTTTGGCAATGGTATCCAGAACCGGAGCATAACCTTGTACTGAGGTTTCATAAATGCCCCATAAATATTCAAATTCTGCGTTGGGTTCAGACGATTTCGCTGTTGGACTTAAAGTCAACTTGTCAACCTGAGAAGTAACAGTATAAGAACTTTCAATTCCTTCTACTGTTATTTGTTCTGAGTCTTTGTAGATATAATTACTCTTGTCCTTCAGGCAACCGGAAGTGACAAAAGCCAGCATCAGGACTATGAGCGAAAGATTTTTATATTTCATTTAAAATACTTTTTAAAGCTGATGAACAATTTTATTATTATGGAATGATTACCGGCTCACCGTTTTCATCTGTTAATGGATTACCGGGATGATCTCTATTATAGTCAATCAATGCAGTTTTAAGTACGGCTTTATAGTAGGCCAGCAAACTAAGATCACTGCGCAGATAGACAAAGAAATCAGCATCCCATTTATCACCGGTGGTTTCTATCATAAATTGGTGCTTGGTTACACTATATGCCCCAAATTGATAATTAGTCATCCAGGAATCCCATGAAGATGGCTGACTTAATCTATCTGTAAATTCTACCTTGCGCCACACTTTGCTTATTTCCCCCAATTTAAAATTCTCGTTTTCCACAACATTAAATTTCAATACCGGAGTTATGGTTTTCAAACTCGCATCCCTGATAAGTATAATGGGCACACTGGCATGAACCTCTCCTGCCTTAATTACATAATTCTTCGTAGCACGCGGATCATTAAAAGCCACATAATGCTTTCCGGGCTCAGCATTCGTTTCACCAGCCACTTGCTCCTGAGCCAGTGTGAAACTCCTGTCCATATTTCTGGTACCACCAATAGCATAGATATCAAAAAATACGGTGTCTTCCTTTACACTATTATTATAGTAATAAAAGGTCTGTCGTTTTAAAGTATCGGCAAAGTCGAAACTTGTTTGATAAATTCTTGAAGGCTCGGGACCAAATTGGATCCGGGATGCATCGTTAAAAAGATAATACTGATCCTTTTTGCAGGATGACAGTGAAATCACCACGGCAAAAATTATAAAAAATAAATATTTTATATTTCTCATTTCTAATTAGTTTAAGATTTCACCATTTGGAATCGGTACCACGTAGTTAACAACGGCCGCTGCCGGTGCAAACGTAATGGCAGCCTTGGGTGCATTAATTCGTTTATAGGCAAAGAAGGCCTGCCCTTCGGCATAAAACTCTTTTCGGTATTCTTTGATAACCTCAGATTGCAGCTCTTCAGGTGTAGCCGGTTCAGGTTTGTTTCCGATATTTCTCGCCGTTCTAAAGGTTTGGAAATAGGTAACTCCATCAGCAAATGGAGCAGCCTCTGCGGCTATCAGGTACATTTCACTCAATCGGAGCATGGGTATCTGCTTAAAATCATTTCCCAGCGTCGGATTCTTTTCAGATGTGTATTTTTTTATCACATACACCTTGGCTGCATTGGAAAGGGTCAATAATTCCCACATATTGCTTTCACGAATATCTGTTCCCGTATTTCCATACAGCGTATTTCTGATAGTTGTTTCTGTTGATCCTTTTTTAAGTGCGCCGCTTGTGTAAAGGGAGGTATAAGTATCGTTCAGATTAAATGCATACAAACCAAACATGTGTTCCGAAGTCAAGACGTAATTTTTGGTAGCGTTAGACATGTCGGCGGCTGTTCCCAAACGAAACTTATCAGATCCCGATTCATCTTTGGCATCAATCACTTCTTTTGCACTCTGATAAGCGTTTTGTTTATCTCCAAACCACAGGTATGCCCTGGCCTGGAGCGCTTTGATGGCATAATAATTCATACGCAGATATCGATAGGCAATGAAATTATCTTCAGGATTAAATCCGCTGGACAGTCCCGGATTTTTTAACTGACTCAGACTATACTTCTCAATAGGATCCTTACCTTTTATCAGCGTTTCGGCATCTGTCAAATCCTTTAAAAGTTTGTTTTTAAAAGTTTCGAAAGAAACATGCTGCTGAGGATTTCTTGAAAGTTCGGCGGCATAAGGCAGATTAGCTCCCTGCGAAGGATCAACCGGCGAAGGGCCAAACAAGCGCAGAATATCAAGGTGGCAATAAGCTCTCAGAGCCAGACATTCTGATTTAATCATTTCATACAATCCCGGAGAAACGAATACATCTTTCTTTTCGTCAATTTTTCCTAAGATTGCATTGATGCTGGAAATGATTTTATACTGCTGAGCCCAGATGGATGAAAACCTCGACTGTACACCTTCATCGCTGTAATTGAATAATCCAATGCGCTGCTCTGTAGTATTTGAGGTTACATCCCAATTGGAGATGAGTTGCTCTACGGTGGTTTGGGTTAGGGCCTGGCCATATGCACTACCACTTTTCATTTGGATATATACACCGGTAAGTGCATCTTCAAAACCACCCTCGGTTGAGAAAAGCACATCTTGCGGCATTTGGGTTTTTGGTGTTACGGTCAGAAATTTCTTGCACGAACCCATGGATACCAGCAAGAAAAAACTTATCATTATATAACTTAACTTTTTCATTGATAATTATTTTTTAGAAAACAAGGTTAAGAGAGAAAGAAAACTGTCTGGCGAAAGGATAGCTTGTTCCTCTTTCTCTTCTAATGGTAGAAAGATACATGGGCTCAGATGAGTTTAAGGTCACATTGAGCGCCTGCATTCTTAATTTATTCAGGAAATCCTTATTGGTAATGTTGTATTGGAAATTTATATTTGACAGAATCAAAGTGTTCTCATCCTGTACAAACCTGGAGGTTTTGTAAGTAGGGGTAGTAACCAGTAAACCTTTGAAAGCAGCTACATCTCCCGGCTCTTTCCAACGACTGTAATAAACCCTGCTATCCACATTATACTTATAGTTGGTTAATTCTACCTTACTTACCAATGTTTGATTATACTGCTGTGCCCCATATGTATAACGGAATGCAACGTTGACCGAGAAATCTTTGTAACGCAGCATGGTGCTGAAATTCCCGAACAATTTAGGATCCCTGTTTCCCATAGGCGCAATGTCGGCAGCCTTC
>JBIQMB010000116.1:0-8177 GCA_044463745.1 Chitinophagaceae bacterium
CATTTCATTTTTCCAGGTGTTAAAATCACCCGCCATAATGTGCTCTCTGGCCTGCTTTACAATACTTAGATAAAATGAAAGGTTATGGATACTGGCGATTTCAAGTGCAAGTAATTCTTTCGATTTAAAAAGATGACGTAGGTAAGCTTTTGAATAATACCGGCTTACTTCACAATCCAGATGCTCATCGATGGGTGAAAAATCGAACTCCCATTTTTTGTTATCGATGTTCAAAATGCCTTGTGTGGTAAACAACATGGCATTCCGTCCATTTCGGGTAGGCATCACACAATCAAACATATCTACACCCATGGCAATACATTCCAGAATATTCCAGGGAGTGCCCACGCCCATTAGATAACGGGGTTTTTCCTGCGGCAGATTCTCACAGCAGAGATTGCAGATTTCATACATTTTATCCAACGGCTCCCCTACACTCAGGCCGCCTATCGCATTGCCAGTCGCATTTTTGGAAGCAATGAATTCGCAGGACTGTCTACGAAGGATTTCGTGCACACCGCCCTGCACAATCGGAAACAGGTTTTGTGTGTATCCATATTTATCGGGCGATTGTTGGAACGCTTCAAAACAACGATCCAGCCAGCGATGCGTTAGCTGCATAGATTTTTCGGCATAATTAAAATCGCTGCCACCTGGGGGGCACTCATCAAAGGCCATGATAATGTCGGCCCCGATAGACCGCTGAATCTCCATTACTCTTTCAGGCGAAAACATATGCTTGGATCCGTCGATATGACTCTGGAAAACCACACCTTCTTCGGTGATTTTTCGCGTACCACTTAGTGAAAAAACCTGAAATCCCCCGCTGTCGGTCAGAATGGGTCTATCCCAGTTCATAAACCGGTGAAGTCCTCCCGCAGCTTCTAAGACTTCTGTTCCCGGCCGTAAATAAAGATGATAAGTGTTACCCAAAATAATCTGAGCCTTCACCTCCTCTTTCAATTGTCTTTGCGAAACCGCTTTCACACTCCCAACGGTACCCACGGGCATGAAAATCGGCGTTTCAATAGTGCCGTGATCTGTCCGTATGGTTCCGCATCTCGCTTTACTACCCGGGTCTGATTTATCATTAGAGAACGTTAATGCTGCCATATATATATTTTGCGGCTGCAAAGATAACAGATTGATATCCGGCGACTGCAAACCTGAAAGAATTTGAAAACCTCTGGTTGCAGATTTAACAGGTTTGTAAACGGTCAGGTCTTAAATTAAAATATCACCGTTTCTAAAGAGGCAGGAAAAGGCTACCGTTTCTGGTTTATAAAAAACAAGCTGTAATATTTACCTTATATTTATTCTTCTCTGTCAACGGGAAATAATAAATCATGATCAATATTTTTTTACGGGTTTTCAAGAGTTGCTTTTTAATACTTACGATTTTTGTATCTAATTGTACTTCGCAAACCGCCGGCCACTCCTCATTTGATGGCTATTCACTCCTTCAAACAGCATCTCGCTCGTCAATTTATTGGTCAATGAAAAGACATGTAAGCAAATCGGGAACACAAGCTTATGAAACACCAATCACTCAGCAAAAGAAGGAATCGAAAAATAAATTTCAAACACAAAACACCACCGGTGATTCCTGCGAATCTGCATTAGCTAAAGAAGTGACAGACTTTGCAAACACAGAAGTGTTTTTGAATGCTAAATCTAAAATAATCAATGCAGCACATGATGGAAATGAACACGGCATCAGTTTTGGCAGGGATTCAAACCAGAATATCACTCTTTCCAAAATGCGTACCGGCAACAAACATAGTGGCAGTTTAGAGCGCCCCGAAGGACTTTATGCTGACCTCCACAATCACCAGGATTATAAACCGCCTTCGCCCGGTGATATCTATACCTTCATTGATCGAACCATAAACCATGAAGGCTATGCTATGAGATATGTTATCACAGCAAACGGAATGCTATATGCCCTTGTAGTGACAGACAAACAAGCCATAATAAACTTCAATAAGAATTACCCGCGAAGCCCCGGTGTGGTCGTTGATAATATAATGTACGAACCATGGTTTCCTGAAAAAATTATGGACGAAATGCGGAGGATGAGACAATTAGGCGGAGCAACGCTTGAAATGACAATAGCATATATCCTCGAAAAATACAACACCGGTATAGTTTTGATGAAGAAAGATAGCGATGGTAATTTTAAAAAATTAAAAACATTTGAAACAGATGGCGAGTACGGATTGAAAAAATATGTTGCAGCAAATTGTTTATGAAAGAACAGATGCATTTCTTCTTCATTCAACCCTGAACTTCTTCTTTTTATCTCTGATCTTTTTTATAAAATATTCTTGCACTCTCGCCGATGGATTCTGAAGTTTCAGTATCAAAGCTCCTCTTTCAACCGCGTACTTGTTCGTGATGCTATCCATCACCACTACCTTCTCAAACTCCTTAAGAATGGGATCGTTCAGAACATCCCTGTTTTTCTCTATCAGGATGGTATTTTCAGGAAAACTTTGTCCATTATACCAAAATAAAAAGCTCGCATTTTCGCTGTACGATTCCGGCAAATCATATTGCGAACGGTAGTAATTAAGCGCGCCGGCCTCCCCATAATTTCCGGCCCAAATCATCGCATCTTTCTTTTCTTCATCAGAAAAGGTTTGCCATGCATCGGCTGTTTTCTCCGCCAATTCTTTCCAGCCCAGCATATCGGCAAAATCCTGAGGCAACTCATGATCACGAAGGTCTTCCCATTTCAATAATCCCGTTTTTTCAAAATGATATTTACTGTAATAATCAGCAAGCTTATCCGGTTTAAAAACGGGCAGCAGCAATGGCCATGAAAGGATTCCTACTACAGTTGAAAAAGCAATGAAAATCCATTTGAATATCGCCGACATCCGTGTAGCAAAACCGGCTAATGCCACTGCGCCAAAAGCGAATAAAAACGGAAATGAAAGAGAGGTATAATAGGCCTTTCCCTGAAAATAAATCATTATAATTTGAAGCATCACGAAGGCCAAAGCAAACACCCTGAACTTTCCTCTCTCCAGCTTAAAACAATAAATAAAGCCTGTTATCCAGATAAAAAACACAGGCAGATACATCATGAACTGGCCGATAAAAAAATCCGGTACATTCATATATTGCAATTGCGTTTCCTTCAGTTCCTTCATATGCTGAAACACCGGCCATCCATGATTAAATTGCCAAAGGAGATTTGGTAAAAACATAAGAAAGGCCAACACCATGGGTATATAAAGATGCTTGTTTAAGAAGATCTTTCTTTGTGAGGATAAAGCCAATCCTAACCCAAGCGACACTGCCCAAAACGCAACCGAGTATTTACTGAGAAGCCCCAATCCCGTGGCGATACCAAGAACATATAGCCATTGATTCTTCGAAGTACGGATATACTGAAAGACGGCATAAGCCATCAGGGTACTGAAGAAAATTTCCGGCGCATTGGGCTGAAATAAAAAGAACATTCTAAGCCATGCGCTAAAGATGAAGGGCAAGAAGGCAAGCCAAATCGCAAAACGACTGCCACCCAACTGGCTTACTACTTTTCCACACAAAATAAAAGTGAGCGAGCCAAACAACCCCGACCAAAATTTTATCCAGAAAATTGAATTGCCAAAAAGATGGGTTAGCCATGCAAATATGGAGAGCAAAGGAGGCACCTCCATGTATCCCCAGGCAAGATGTTGTCCTTCGGCGAGATAAAGAAACTCATCCCTGTGAGGCTCATAATATGCGCTTTGCAGCAAATAAGGAAGTATCATCTTTGTCAGTGCCAGCGCATATATAAGTCGGGAGTTGTTTTTCATAAAATAAACTACATGCTGGCCATGGCAAGATTGATTCTTTTGATGGTTTCCTCCCTATCTATTATCGCCGCTATATCGAATACACCGGGACCGAACTTGCCGCCTACAAGCATAACACGAAACGGAGCCATCACTTCGCCTGCCTTAAGGCCGGCGGACGACATCAATTCTTTAAATGTTCTTTCCAGTTCATCATGCTTCCATTCACCCAGCTCTGTCCAGGTCTCAATCAGTTGCTGAAAAAACCGGCTTTTTGTTTCATTCCATTTATCCGCAATCAGTTTTGCTTCTACTACGGGTGTTTTAAAGAAGAACGATGCTTGTTTGATAAAATCCGTTAAGAGCACACAGCGATCCTTCACAAGTAAGATGATTGATTCTGTTTTTTGAGAGTCAGATATATCGAAACCTGCTTCTTTGAAAATCGGATTCACGAATGGCGAAAGCTCGGTTACAGAAAGCCTTTTAATCCATTCCTGATTGAACCATTTGGCTTTTTCAAAATCAAATTTTGCTCCATGTGCATGCACCCGTTCGATGTCAAATTTTTCTATTAGCTCTTCAAGCGTAAAAATCTCCTGCTCGGTACCATCATTCCATCCAAGCATGGCCAACATATTTATAAAAGCCTGCGGTAAAAAACCCAGCTCTCTAAACCCTTCTACCTTTCCTTTAACCGGGTCATTCCATTCCATAGCAAAAACCGGAAATCCCAACCGCTCGCCGTCACGCTTACTTAATTTACCGTTTCCATCGGGCTTTAAAATCAATGGAAGATGCGCCCACTGAGGCATTTCATTCTGCCAACCCAGATACTTATATAATAAAATGTGTACCGGTGCACTCGGCAGCCATTCCTCTCCCCTAAAGGCATGACTTATCTTCATTAAATGATCATCGACCACCACTGCCAAATGATAAGTGGGCATCCCATCAGCTTTCAATAATACTTTATCATCCACCGTGTCGGTACTCATTTCTATATCTCCTCTGATCATATCAAGAAAGTGAATTATCTCGCCTTCATTTACCTTCAATCGGATAACATATGGTTTGCCACTTTCTATGTGTTGTTTAACTTCTGATTCAGACATCGTCAAAGAGTTGCGCATTTGCATCCGGCTCTGATGCCCGTACTGAAGATTGTCCTTGCCCTCTGCTTTAAGTTTTTCCCGTAGTTTTTCTATCTCCTCAGGCGTATCAAATGCATAGTAGGCGTTACCCGACTCAACCAGCTTCTCTGCGTATTCTGCATACATACTTTTCCGCTCACTTTGTTTATACGGTCCGTACTCACCGGGATGAACAGGACTTTCATCAGGCGAAATTCCGCACCACGACAAGCACTCATAGATATATTCCTCAGCCCCGGTCACAAAACGTGTTTGGTCGGTATCTTCTACCCTCAAAATAAAATCACCCTTATGCTGATGGGCAAATAAATAATTAAACAAGGCCGTTCTTACACCGCCTAAATGAAGTCCGCCCGTAGGACTGGGCGCAAATCTTACTCTAACTCGATTCATAATGAGCAAAGATAATGGAGGATTAAGCCACCAAAAAATGTAAAACTTTTAAGATTGGTGGTTATATTAAATAGCTTTGCTAAAATTTTCACCATGTTTTATCTGGTAAAGGCACCGTGGATTTTGCAGAAATATTATTGGGAATGCGTTTGGAAAATCAAAACCGATGAAAAGAAAATCTATCTCACCTTTGATGATGGACCTACACCGGATGTAACCGATTTTGTTTTAGAACAGCTTGAAAAACACAATGCCGAAGCTACCTTTTTTTGTATCGGCGAACAGGTCAAAGAACTTCCCACCACCTACGAAAACATTCTGAGTGCGGGCCACGCTGTTGGCAATCATTCTTTTTCGCACCCGAATGGATGGAAAACAGATAATGAATCTTACCTGCGCGATGTACAAAAAGCCACTGAATTTATTGACAGTCATTTATTCAGGCCGCCTTACGGAAGAATCAAAAAGTTTCAGCTTTTCAACTTAATTAATGGAAAAAGATTTCAGTTCAAACCCATTATGTGGCATGTACTTAGTGCAGATTTCGATACCAATATTTCGCCGGAGCAGTGCTATCTTAACGTAATAAAAAATACAGATAACGGCAGCCTTGTAGTATTTCACGACAGCGAAAAAGCTTTTCCGAATATGAAAATTGCTCTTCCAAAGGTGCTTTCTTATTACTCTGAAAAGGGATTTAGATTTGAAAAACTGGACGAAAAAGTCCTTTAAAAAAATGGGCCAGGGTAGATACCCAAGCCCGTTTTAATCCGTACCCTATGAAAACTAGGCGTGAAGATAGGTTTTTTTTAACATATCCAAATCACAAAAAATCAAAAATTTAATTTTTCGAGTACTTTTACGCATAAAAAGGATCATTTTTTCAGAAATTATGAAATCTGTTCGCCTAATTTATACAAATTCTATTTTTTCAGCGGTTAACAGATTTTCCTTATTTATTCGTTGAATAACGTTGGCAACGGCGATTACATCTTGCTGACAATATTCAGCAATGCTATCAAATTCTCCTTTCCAAAACTTCTCCCCTACCCGGCTACCATCCATTTCAGTTTTGGGAGATGGTACATCAAGTGCCGCTG
Organism: Chitinophagaceae bacterium; assembly: GCA_044463745.1. Lineage (GTDB taxonomy): Bacteria > Bacteroidota > Bacteroidia > Chitinophagales > Chitinophagaceae > Ginsengibacter. The sequence goes on from JBIQMB010000116.1 coordinate 6,439, forward strand.
CTAACAATTCTAAGGAAGTATAATTTCGATAATCCCCAAATTTCCATATCTGCATGGTATCAACGATGGTGTACTCCCAGGGTTTAAGATTAAGAAAATCCAGCCCCTCCGGTAAATCCATTCCATTTATTAATAACCGTCTTGAAATAAAAGGCAGGTCAAAGTCCTTGATATTATGCCCGGCGAAGGCCCAGCCGGGTTCAACTTTATTAAACCGATTAAGAATACTACAAAATTCTTTCAATATTTTTAGCTCATCTGCACCATACAGCGATTTAATTCTAAAGATTTTTTCACCTTCCTTAGAGTAATAATAACCGAAACTGATGCATACAATTCTGGAAAACTCTGCATGTAAAGCGGCTCTTTCCTTATAAAGAATTTCCGGTGTACCATCTTCGGGTAAGGAACGTTTGCATTTCTTGTTCCATAAAAGCTGCCATTCGTATGCTAACTCATCATACGACTGCTTTGCCGAGGCCGTTTCAATGTCAATAAAAAGAAGATTATCGGTTTCAATGTGCATTTTTATTTAATTTATTTATTAAAAAAAGCGTATTATCCGGTATTTTGCAAAAATTAAAATCATACATTTAAACACTTTAAAAAGAGCAGTTTGCGCTTGCCAATCAATTTAAATTATAACTTTAAACCGGAAAAATTAAATTAAATAAATTGGATTTAAATCAAGACAAGGAGGGTTATTTATCAACGATTTTAGAGCCATTTCAAATCAATCATTACCAGATTGAGCCATTCGGTACCGGCCTTATCAATCAAACCTGGAAAGTACTTACCGAGAATAAAAATTATATTCTTCAGCGGGTAAATGATTTTGTTTTTAAGCGTCCACAGGATATCGACCACAATATTCAGTTGCTGGCCAACTATCTGAAAAAGCACCATCCTGAATATTTTTTTGTAGCTCCGGCTAAAACCCGGGATGGGCAAACGATTTGCTTCATCGAAAAAAAAGGATGGTTCAGGCTGATTCCCTTTGTAGAAGAATCTTTCACCCTGACTGTGGTAGAAACCGCTGAACAGGCTTATGAAGCCGCGGCTCAATTCGGTCAGTTCACGTATATGTTATCGGGTTTGGATGCAGAAGCATTAAAAATCACCATTCCTGATTTTCATAATCTCAGTCTAAGATTTGATCAATTTGAGAAAGCCGTAAATTATGGCAATCCAGACCGTATATACATTACAAAAAATTTAATCCACCGGCTTTACGCGCACGCCGACATTGTAAAAGAATACAATAAAAGAATAGCACACCCTCAATTTAAGAAGCGAACCACTCACCATGACACCAAAATAAGCAATGTGTTATTTGACAGCCAATATAAGGGATTGTGTGTTATTGACCTGGATACGGTTATGCCGGGGTACTTTTTTAGCGATGTGGGCGACATGATGCGCACCTATCTTTCGCCGGTGAGTGAGGAGGAAAAAGATTTTTCACTTATTGAAATCCGGAGGGATGTTTATGACGCCGTGGTGTCGGGATATCGGGATCGGATGAAGGATGAGTTGACTGAAGATGAGGCCGGTTCCTTTCACTTTGCGGGCCGATTTATGATATACATGCAGGCGTTGCGTTTTCTGACAGATTATTTAAATAATGATATTTATTATGGGTCTAAGTATGAAGGACATAATTTTATACGAGCCGAAAATCAAACCAGATTATTGGAAAAGTTAGAAGAAATCAAAGACTGATAATTTTATTTTTTTCT
>JBIQMB010000117.1:0-8167 GCA_044463745.1 Chitinophagaceae bacterium
GTCTGGCTGGTTCGTCCATCTGTAATCGTGGTCTTCATTTGTGCATTGTATCCAAATACGGGCACTTTTTTTCTGAAGACATACACTTGCGTATTTTCCGGCGGCGGAGCAGGACTATTCAAGCCGGTTTTAATTTCCAGGTCTGTCCATTTATTGACTCGCTTTATCAGGTTAAGATTCTGTTGGGTAATGGTGTTTGCGCGGATTTTATCAGAAATAGAATTATTAAACTGAGCCTTATACATTATGCTGCCTGTGCAGAATTCCGTGGGGACAATTGGAGGAGTTGTGGTGGTTGAAGCCGAGTTCAAATTAAGTTGAGTAATATTCATTTCGTCATCAATTAGCAGATCTAAAACTGATTTTAATTTAAGCTCACCTTCTTTGGTTGCAATCAGCAATGAATCACCTTTTCTGATGTTATTGTTCGTTCCTTTAATATACACCACCGATTCGTTTAGCGGCTCCTGTTGAAAACTTTGTTGTGGACGAATATGGTTCCACTCTGTCCTTGCTTCTATTGTTTCTGAAGTTTCAAATATTTGCTGTAACTGATCTTTTTCAGGAATACTTTGAATTTTTATTCCTTTTTCGATGGTTACAGGTTGGGCGCCTCCGTACAGGTTCGAAGCATGGATGGTCGGAGCTTTAGAATCCAATGTTATTTTAGCCTCTTCTAATGTGAAAGCGATATAGGTGGAGGCTGCAACACCGGGCTTTAATTCATAGCCTACCAGTCTGGCTAATTCCAAAACAGAGAAGCGCTCTGTAGCAGTACGCAGCCACGATTCATTGGCGATGCGTTCCTGATAAAAGGTGAAAACATCGGCGGCTACGCTCCACGCATCTGAGAGTGCGATGCTGAAATCATTGTTGTCTCTGGCTGCCAGGCCTTTCAAGTTTTTGCTCAGGGATAACTTCTCAGAAAGACTCTGAAGAAAGTCGCCATACTCACCAATCCTGTATCGCACAGCATTTAATCCCGGGCGGTTAAACACTTCTACGGGTAATACAGCCGGCGTAGATTCACAACTATTGCAACTGGGTTTATTCATTATTTATGGGATGGTATTTTGGTCTTGACGAACTATTTGAGATTGGGTTGATTGAGGAGGGGCATCGCCATGCTTCCTGTAGATTTATCCGTTTCCTCCTGTCATGTTAATTTTAAGAATACCATTTTCCAGCGCATTTGGATCATTATCCAGTCTTGCAATTTCGTATCTGCCCATGGGTAACTCACCCGCGTCAATGCCGCTTGAATGGTTATCGCCCAAACGTTGAAACTTCTTTATTTTTACTGAAAGAACACCGGTGACTTTCTGAATAGCTGAATAAATGTTGCTGAGATAAACCGGCTGCCCAAAGGTGAAATTATCGGTATGAAACAAGCCCCTGGTACCATCGTGCAGCCTGCGACTGCTTAATTTTTTGAATAATTCTTTTTTGATGTCGGAACGCGCATAACCGGATTGGAGGCAAACATCAATTTCTATTTCAAGCGGAACAAAAAAAGGTTTCTCAATTTTTAAATCCTGACCGGCCATTCGGTATTTATCAAGTCTGTTTTGAAGTTTATTTATAAATGGCTGATCAAGCGCTTGTTCATTCATGGCGTCAACAGAAAGAAACAGGGTTCGCCAACTCCCTGTCCACCTGGCTGATGCTGTTACATGCTGAATATTTGTATCCGCCTCCCTGCATTTTGTTTCATAATCTTGTAGTGTTACAGCACGCTCCTGGGTGCGGAATGCTATGGGTGCTTTATATTTTACTTCTTCTATTCGTTCGGGTTCTGCGCCTCCTTTACCCGGAGTAAGATTTGTTATCCCGATAATGGTTTCTTTATTGATGCTGGCATCATCTGAAATGATTTGATTCAATGATCCGGTTGGAATATTTCCCGCTCTTCCGTTTCCTATCCGATATATTGCCCCGAATTTCATGCCTTGTGCAGGTTCCCGGCCGTTTTTCCCATTCCCAAACCGGAGCTGCGTTTTGCCATCCTCCTCTATATCCACCACAAAATGCCTGTTGTTAAAATAACTGGATATCAGGTCCGGAACTGGCTCCCACAATTGTGCCGCTGCGCTTTGTTCATATAATTCTATTTGTGGCAGGGCTTCCTGCGGTTTGCTCTTTATTGCTGATGTGGCAGAATGAAGCGTTTTCTTAAACGAACTATGAGTTAATGGTACACTTTTCAACAAGATGAACTGATTGGTGTCTGAAAATTCTAACACCTCACTGAGCGTATTACCATGATCGGCCAAAACGATATTACCGGTTAAAATGCTGGTTTCAATGATTTGGCCATCTGGGTTCACAGTGTTGAGGCACCAATCAAAAGGCAGGGCATCCTGCTCATCCCAGGTTATTTCTGTGATCAATCTTCCCAATGGATTGGCCGGATCGCTGTTTGGTTCGCCAATAATATCGTAGATATGGTTAACCGAAACGATTTTGACGACATGCCTTTTGGATGGGTTGGCATCTTCCTCATTGAAGGTGTGGGTGCTGACGATTTCCTGCAGAACAAAATACTTTCCCTCCATGCCGGTGATATGGCCATCGATGGTGGCTTGGGTGGTGCCTGCTCTTAGCTGGCACGCAGTATTACCCCAGGTGTAGAAACGGAGATAGTTGTGTTCGAAATTAAGTTCCAGATCTTCTACGGGTTCAAATACCTGAAGTTTCCTTTGCCGTAGAATTTCATCACTTTTTTTTGAATTAAATCGTATCACTGTGCTTTTATCTTCAAGAGCAGTTACAAATTTTATCGTATTTGGATTTGCTTTTAGCTTAATTCCTGAAATGCCGTCTGCTACTTTCAGGTGTATCCAGGTTCGTGCATTACAACCGTCATGCATTCTATAGTCAACCAGCCGGGCGTGGCGCTTTACAGAAACCCTCTTCCTCGCTGTTCCCAGATAAGCTTCGGTGGCAATAGCGTCCTGCCTGTAGCTCAGATAGTCGGAGGTATAAGCCAACAGTTCTATCAACATTACGCCAATGTCAGCAGCGTTTCTCTCCTTCCATTGTGGAATGGTCAGAGCCATCCTATCTAACATTAATTGCTTAAACGAGTCGTAATCCCTTGCTAAATAGTTAATTTCCGGTTTGGGAAGGCTGGCTCTGGTCTCGCATTCTTTATCTGTTTTACAATCGAATTCATCCTGGCAAGCGTTGTGGAAAGAGAAATCAACGGATGATAAGATAGGGTCAAAATTTAATGGAGGCCACTGGCTGTTCTCGTCTTTGAGCAATTGTAAGCGATAAGTTGAAAAATCACCCGACTTATCCAGTGAAATAAATAAAACTTTATCATCAATGGTGGCACCGGTTGAAAAAGGTATAGGCGGAAAACCACCAAAATGTGTTGATTTAACCCTGATGTTTTTGATGCGGACTCCTCCCTGAATCGAGAAGATTTGAGGCCTGTTCATCTCCTCCGAAGGGAGGGCTTTTAAAAAATGAATCAGGATTCCCGTTTGCTTCTGGTCCTGATCAAGCGGATCATCAACCACCTCAATAAAATCAATGCCATTGACGACAGGATGTTTCATCACCGCCTGACGCCGTTCATCGTTATTGCAGCAAAATTTTGTCATGTTTTGGGGGCTACAAAAGTGTCAGTTCGTACTTGTTGTGTTTCTTTATTTAAATAGATAACCCGGATTTGAAGTGTACTGTCAATACCCATTACGGAGACTTCTTTTATTTCTATCAAATCACCCATCCATTGCATCAATGAACTCTGAATTAAAAACTGCGAAGTAGCAACCAATTCGTTACCCAAGGGTTCAAACACCAATTGCAACAAGCCACAGCCGAAGTCAGGTCTGTTAACCCGTTCGCCGGGATTGGTAAAAAGTACCTGCTCAATCATATCCCTGATATGCTCATCCTGATCCGCTTTTTCCGTTTGTAGCAGGCTGTTAAAATGGTATGGAAATTTAATGTTCATTTTTCAGTTCAGGTCGCTGATACCCTTGTTTGTGTTGCCGCAATGATTAAGGGCGTTCCATTCGGTACACACACCGCCTGGCTGTCCATGAGTAATACGGGCATGCCCATAGATGTGACCCGCGTAGATGCTGTAAGCCAATTGGCTGTAAGGCAGGGTTGTGGATTGCCACCCGGCGTTACGAAAGGGCACCCGGAAATGAGGTGATTCATTGGCTGCAGGCAAACAGGCTGTCCGCTGACGGTGACTCTGGTGCCGACGGTAGCGGGTTGTGCTTGCCCGCCATGAGCACACAATACCGATGCTCCGATATGAAGAATGAATCCGGGCATGTTATTCAAATAATATTAAGTGCACCATTGTTTACAGAAACGGTGGGCCCAATTAGCGTTAGGCTCGCACCTTTTCCATTTTGAATATAAATACCGGTATCGTTAACGATAATGGAAGCTCCCGTTGGGCTCTTCAGCATGATTCCTCCCGTAGGGTCAGGCATGTCATTGATGACAACGGAATATTGACCCGCAGTTTGAAAAATAATAGGAGGAGATACCGGTAGTCCCTTTTGCGACAATGGCGGAATATCAGCAGCCATGCCCCATCTGCAACCTACCCAGATCGGGTAATCCGGATTGCCCTGTTCAAATTCGACCCACACACCGGCACCGATGGGTGGTACAACATAAAACCCCATGGGAGGGCCGGAAGGGCCGGCGAGAGGCGTGCATGCTTCGGCCCAGGTACTCGGTATCATGCCCAACACATCAGGAACCATTACCTGAAGTCTGCCACGCATTTCAGGATCTACATTATTAACGACGGTTGCCCGGTATTTTCCAAAAAATGAATCCATATTGATCAGGGTATTACAAGAGCCGTATTGGAAATAATTTGATCTCTTGAAAGTGAAAAATTTTGTTTGTATGAGCCTGGTTTAATGGTATGCGTAACGCTGTCAACTGCATAAAACCCATCATAAGATATACCCGCACCCCGCACGCCCACCAGCATTCCCGCTCTCAGAATTCCCTTATACCTCGTTACATCCAAAGCACCTGTTGCTTTTACAGAGGGAGGGTTATTATCGCTGCTGATCATGTCTCCCATTACCCTTTTGGCTGCTTCACCGGTGTTTTTTTTAGAAATGGAATCGGCATATCCGAATTTGGGTATCGGTTGAGGAGAACGCAGGCCCAATGGAGGTTTGAGCAGGTTGAAAGAAGGTAGAGGTATGGGTATGGTAACTTTTTTTGTTATCTCATCAAAGATGGTGTAGGTTTTTATCTTTTTTGCCAGCCCATCAATGGTGAAGTTTAAAGAATCTACATTGGTATGTGCATCCATATTTACCGAAAGCGCTCGCTGTGGTATGGGGATGTTTACTTCCGGTCCGAAGTATGCGATATTTTGCAAGGGCAATGGGCCGGGTATGATTTGAAAAATATATCCATTTTCGCGAGCCAGCGATTTTAAGAATTGCAAAGGGGTTTGTTTAGTTACACTGTCCCACCGATCAGTTGGTGACCTTACTGAGCTTACAGGGGGTGCAATGACAATGGGCGTCACACCTAAAAAAGAAAAGGGCGATAATAGGGAGTAAACCTTTGCTGCGTCGGGCATAGCCGGTAGGGGTACGGTTACTTCTGCCATATCCATTAACACACTAATGTCTTCGCCCGTAAGGGTTAGTGTAGAGTGGCCGGCTTCATTGGCTGCACTGGTCTGGTGATTCGTTATAAATCCATCTATCAATACATGGGGTATTCCGTTCAAAACGGCAAAGATCACCACACGCGTAGTGGTAGCATCTAAAAGGCCGGCAGCCAGCAGATCCATAATCAAGGCCGAGGTCTTTGAAATAGCCAAATCGATTTGGAAGGCACTTCGCTCTCTGCTGTTGGTAACCTGGATATCGGTAATGGCATTGATGATAAAAGCCGGTGCCGGTATGGGGATGCCCGGCCCTATCAGTATCGTCAATTGAAGTCCTTTAACCATTGTTGTTTCCTGCAATATTGTTGGGCAGAGCCAGCCTGACGGTATTTCCCGGTGTATTTATCAGCTCGGCAGGGTCGAGGGTTACATTGGCATCACAAATTTGCCAGAATCGCTTTGGAGAATTGTAAAATTTTTCAGCTAATAAATCCGGACGATCACCTTCTGTTGTCACGTATTTTTGAATGACATGAAAATTTTCAGAAGGCGGAATCAGGCGTCTTTTGACATACGGTACAGGATTGCCTTCTTCATTCTCCATTGAAGTTATTTCTACACCATGATAGCGGCTATCCATAGAAAATGGTCCTGATCTCAGGCCAATTTGTTGCAAAAAAAGTTTAGAGATATCTGTCATTATAATGAATTAATACCAAGTGATTGAATATTGGCAGACATGAATAAAGCGGCAAGCCTTTCCTTGTTTTGTTGATAGCTCATATATAGTTCTCCTCCCTTTTTACTGAATCCGAAATCGGTGACACTCAATACGCGCATGCCCAGGCTGATCTTTGCACGGATGGGATTCAGCATGGGGTCGAAGGCTTCCTCTGTAATGCTAAATTCTGTAATCCGAACCGGCAGTATTCTGTTTTTGCTCCAAACGAAAAGAGTGAGTGGTGATTCCATCGGAATGATTTCGATGGTGCCCATATTCGCCATGTAGTTGTTTGAACTTAGCGTGGAACTGAGTGGGTAGATCAGCATTTCCAAAGCGGCTAAGTCAGGCTGGATGCCGTTTTCGGCTGTTTGAGAATCTCCTTCCTGCATTCTATCTGTAGCATCCATTTCTATTTCTATTTTGATGGTCTCTATCGGCGGACCTGTTAACCGCAGGGCTTCGGAACGATTGCCCGATCCATCGCCTCCATTCTGAATCTGGAGGCTGCGCGTTAGTGTATCCGGGTTGTACTGCAAAGGGATAATCTTTTCAATAGCAGCAGAATCCGGATTCAGCACTACAATGCCGCCTTTGGATAATCTTGGAGAGCCGGGGAAGGATGTCATGATGAAATAGAGATTAAAAAGAAACTATAATATCCGGTTTTCTGGAAATTTTTATTGGGAAAAACGATTTTATTTTTTCGAAAGATCCATTATCAAGGTTGTGTATGAGTCTGCATTCAGTAACGGTTCAGTTGAAACTCCTGGATAGGTGAATGTAAAACCGGAATGACCATGCCATCCTGAGTACTCATCTACAATAAATCTGCTATAGGTAGCATGAAAAGCTTCATGTAATACGCATCCCGTTTGGTAAATCCAACTGCTGGAAGATAAACTTGAGGAACGACAGATTGTAACAGCGTGATTTCCTGCATTAGCCACCCAACCGCATGGTGTGGGAATCTGATCGCATGTAGCATCTGCATCTACTCCGCCAGCACATGAAAAAGGAATTGTTCCTAACTGTCTATATACTCGTCTTATTCTGGCAATAATCATTGGTAAATTTGATTCAACCCCATAGGTGTTACCAAAATTTCTCCGTAAAGCATTTAGAACATTTTGTTGTACAGGTTGCTTATTTAGATGGGTTAAGGCATTATTAATCCAACCTCTTGCATTAAATATTGATTGATGAATTATCTTCTTTTCCGATTCGGTGCAATTTGGATTATTTCCTAATCTTTGAATATTTTTGCTATTTGAATATTTTCCTTGCTGCACCACATGCGTTAACTCATGCCCCAGCAATCTTTTGCCATCTTCTGAATGGGGTCTGAATTCTCCGCGGTTAAACACAATATGACTTCCCAGTGTATAAGCCCTCGCCTGAATACTTTGAGCAGACTCAACCGCCATGCCATCATTATGAATTCTGATATGGCTAAAATCATATCCAAACCGGGGTTCAAAAAAGTTTCTCGTTTCTTTTGATAAGGGTTGGCCCCGGCTGTTCAGACTATTTGTATAATTTTCCAACCCGGTAGAAACAGTTGGCGAGTTAGAATTATTTTCTTTACGTTGGAGTTTTTTCTTTTTTTCTTCGGCTTCACATTTGGCACATCTCCGTTGAATAGTGGAAGCAGTTTGAGGCTCCGGTTGTGCCATCCGCATCACCTTATCTGCCATCGCATCGGCCTCACGCTCATATTGATCACCTGGCTGGTTAATGGTTAGTTTGGGTTGTATGATTTTATCACCGGCTAAAATGGGGGTGGTACCAAAACGAAATTTATTGAATTGCTTTCTTCCTGTTTC
>JBIQMB010000118.1:0-8127 GCA_044463745.1 Chitinophagaceae bacterium
AAAAGCGAACACCAGGTCTTATTCATATTCGCCTTATACAAACAGAGATATTCTGAAAGAGAATCCACCCGCAATAACCTGTCAGATTTTTCCTGATTCGAGATGGGTATTCTTACATACTTTTCTAACACCTTCGTATATTGCACGATTGTTAATAGCACTGCTATATTTCACATAACTCTAAATCTGACTTTTGATGAAGTATCTCTCCTTAAATTTAAAAACTGCTTGTCTGCTTGTTTTCTCTTTTCTTTTGTTTTCTGTTCCTTCCTTTGCGCAGGATGATCTGGCCGATCAAGTTCTGATACGGCGCACAGAATACGGTGTTCCGCACATTCAGGCGATGAATATGAAGGCTGCCGGAATGGGATTGGGGTATGTACAGATTGAGGATTATGGTGAGTTTGTGGTGGAAGAGTTTATGAGAGCCAGGGGCGATTTTGCGGCTTTCAAAGAAATAAAAGACGAAAAGATTCGTAATCTACGGATTGATGCAGATGCTTACCAGAAACTATTATACGAGCGTGCGAAAGAAACATATCCGCTACTTAAAAAAGATACGCGCGATTTTCTGGAAGGATATGCAGCCGGCATTAATCGATACATCAATCTTAACAAAGACAAATTTTCAAAAAACACCAAAGCAGATTTTACCGGGATAGATATTCATGCCCGGGGTATTGATAAACATAAGGATGAAACCGTAAAGGCTTTTCTTAAAAGAATGCAGGATCAAAAAAGCACAGGGTTTGAACTACTAAATGAACCCGAAAATAATGTGTGGGCGAATCTGGCTATAAACAGCAAGGAGGAACATCCGGATGCCGGTTCAAACTCCTGGGCACTTGCTCCTGAACGCACACGCGATGGAAAAGCAATCCTGCTGCGTAACCCGCACCTTGACTGGGTTGCAGGATATTATGAAGCGCATATTACTGTGCCGGGAAAGTTTGATTTTTACGGCGACTTCAGGGCCGGAGATCCTATTGGTACGGTTGGTGGATTTAATCAATATCTCGGATTTTCTACTACCAACAATTATCCGAAGATGAGTGAAATCTATGCATTTCAAAAAGATCCGAAAAAAGCGGATGCGTATTTATTGGATGGGAAATCTTTTGTAGTTGATAAGAAAGTGGTGAACGTAAAATATCTCTCCGATGGTAAAATGAAAACCGCCTCGCGCACATTGTTGTTTACATCTTACGGCCCGGTCATTCATCAGGATAAAGACAGGATATACATCATCCGCTCCACGCGGGAAGGTGAGTACAGGATCTACGAACAGTTTCTGGAAATGATGAAGGCTACCAACTTGCAGGAATGGAAGGACGCGATGCGGATCAATGCCAAATCAAATTCAAACCTCACGTATGCAGACCGGGGTGGAAATATTTTCTATGTCTGGAATGCCAAAACGCCTGATCTTCCTGTACCTTCCGGCGAAGGGGACGCCGTCTTTGTAACATCAAGCAAGGATATCTGGAGTAAATTAATTCCCTGGGATTCGCTTCCTCAATTGCTTAATCCCAAGGGCGGATATATTCATCAGGAAAACGATCCTTTTCATTTTACCAATCTGAATGAACCATTTAAGGCATCTGATTTTCCCGCTTACTTTCCACAACCTAAATTGGGGTTGAGAAGTCAGTTATCGCTTGATCTGATTGGTCATAATGATAAACTAACCTTAGAAGATGTGGTGGCACGGAAGCATGATATGCGCATTTTATTGGCCGAAAGAGTGAAGCCCGATTTACTGCAGGCGTTGGCCGATGCTACGCTAAATACTGATGAAAAAGACGCTACAGAACTTTTGAAGGTATGGGATAATACGGTGGCTGCCGAAAGCAGGGGAAGCGCGTTATTTGAGATGTGGTGGGATAAATATGTATCATTGGTCAACAACGGTCAACGCATAGAATCTACTCCTGAATCCGTCGGTTTTGCTGCACCGGCCGAACAACTATTTATGCAACCATGGAGCATTGATCGGCCGGCATCCACTCCGTACGGGCTGGGTAGTATGTCAAAAGCAGTTGACGCATTCAGATGGGCTGTAAAAGAATGCAACAAAAAGTATGGCCGCACGGACATTGCCTGGGGCGAAATCCATCGAGCGATTATTGGTGGTGTTAACTTACCGGTAGGTGGTGTTACCGGTGCGCTTGGAGCATTCAGGGTGCTGTGGTACACAAAGCAAAAAGAAGATGCCAATAAACTGAAAGTTACCGGCGGCGATGGATGGATCATTGCCGTAGAATTTGGGGATGAACCGCGTGCTTATTCTGTTCTGGCTTACGGCAACAGCATTTTAAAAAGTTCGCCCTATTATGCCAACCAACTTAATTTATTTGTGAATAAAAAGATGAAGACGGTATATTATAAGCTTGATGATGTGATCAAACATACACTCATCACTTATCGTCCGGGCGAAGAGATTCGTTAACTGATGATATAGGAAAAAGTGGTGTCACTCCAGATCAATTAATCCTGATTCGGTTTACCTCATTTTTTTATTGACCTTGTAAAGAAAATGCAGTGATTAAAAGAGTTGGTATTAACCTCCCAGCACCATTCGCATCAGCAAGGTACATAGCCAACCACCATAGGTGCCAATGGCATATCCAAACACAGCCAGAACTACGCCGACCGGAACCAATGCCGGATGAAAGGCTGCTGCCGTTACGCTTGCCGAAGCTACACCTCCAACATTGGCCATGCTTCCTACTACAAAATAAAAGAAGGGTGTTCTGGTTATTCTGGCCACAATGAGCATGATGGTGGCATGGATAATAATCCAGATAATACCTACAAGAATAAAACCCGGATTATTCAGGATAGCTACTATATTCATTTGCATGCCAATGGTGATGATAAGCATGTAAAGTAGGGCAGTTCCCATTTTGGATGCGCCAACGTATTCCAATTTTTTTGCTCTGGTAAAGGAAAGGCCAATACCAATAAGGGTAACGATAAAGATCATCCAAAAGAATGAAGAGGTGAGAGAAAATTTTTCGAGGTCGGGATAATTATTTTGAAACCAGGTGGCGATAGGTTTTGATAAAAAAGTGGCGAGCCCTGTGCCGGCAAATGCAACGGAAAGAATCAGAATAAAATCCTTTGCCTCGGGTGTACGCGTATTTTCCTGCACCAGGGCATTCATCTTGGCTGTAAGATGCTTTACATCGCTGTCGTCTGCTTTCAAAAACCGGTTGATAATAGTTTTTTTGCTGATGGCCCAAAGAAGTAAGCCCATCCATCCATAGCCGATAAATACATCTACTGTTACGGTTGCAGAAAACAATTTAGGCGAGGGCTGAAAAATTTCTTTTAAGGCTAATTGATTTGCCCCTCCGCCTATCCATGAGCCGGCTAATGAACTGAAGCCACGCCACACCGCATCGGCTCCCTCTCCGGCTACAGTGGCAGGCGAAATTAACGAGACGAGCCATAGTGCTATGGGGCCGCCAATGATGATACCAAAAGTTCCTGCGATAAAAATAAGTCCGGCTCTCTTGCGTAATTTCCAAAGTTCTTTCAGGTTCAGATTAATTGTGAATAAAATCAGGCAGGCGGGTAAAAGGTATTGGCTGCCTACTGAAGGAAGTACAGAATTTTCTCCATCAATGATGTGTAAAGAATTTAAAATTCCCGGAACGAAATAACACATCAGCAGCGGGGGGATTACAATATAGAGTTTACGAAAGAATTTGCTTTTCAGATTTGAAGTGTAGAAAACTAGTCCCAAAACCAACATTAGCAATCCGAAAACAACAGCTTCATTGGTGAAAACGGCGGCGAGAATTATTTCTTTCATTAAAAAGTTTTGAAAGCGTGGAAGTAATGAAATAAGCTAAAAGGTATCAAATATAGGTGTTTGAGAAAAAACAGGCATCATTATCTGCCGGTAAATTCGAATGAAAGCTTTCTTGAAGACCCACCTCATCTTATCGGAAAGAATTGTCTCCAACCAGAACGGGTTTATTATTTGCATAAAAACAACAGCGCAATGTCGGCTGGGTCGGCTTAAAATCGATATGGCTCATTGGGTATAATAAGGTCGTCCCTACAGGACTAAATAACGCTTATTAAATCTATTTCTACCAAAAGGTCGTGCTGCTGGCACTTAAACCCGCTCCCGTTTTTCATCGCTGATACCTGTAGGTGTTGGCTTTTTGAATGCGTTCTTTATTATGTTACAAGCATTTCTGTCTTAAAACCCTGAACGGAGTTTAATCCTGATAACTCCTGAGGAAATCGGCGATATAATAAGCGTATGGTAACAACCCCGAAGGGAGTTGAACAAGGAAAGTCAGTCAACAAAATCATTGGCCTAAAGTTTCATCATCAGGTTCGTGGATTGTCGTTCAACCCGTTTCAGGGTTGTTGTAAGCTTTTATGTGGTTTCCACCGGTTTCACCGGAGGTTATCAATATTCAAGTCCTTCAGACTTGTATATTTCTTACAAAAAAAATAGCGTAATGACACCGCTAAATCCGCCGGAAAAAGGTCTCCCGCAGATACCGCAGATTTGCGCAGAGGTTGTTTTGATTCGCAAAAAACGGGAAAAACAAGGACTATGCGCATCACGGACCCGCTCATCGGTCTGCGGGCTTTTACTCCATGTATCGCAAAACAAAGCGGATTACACCGGCATGCCTTAGATTTAATCACCGGACTGAATTGCCAATTAGCATGGCTTTAGCCGCATTTATTTGAATCCTCTGGATTCATTTTGAACCTCAAAGGTGCTTTCTATAAACATTGGAACCCGCTGGGTTCTTGATATGATAGCTTGCTCTCAACCCATAGGTTTCCCCGTCCCACAGCACGCACGTAAGTTTGATATATTTTTTTTCACTCGTTCACCCTCAAGTTCTTTCGACCGGTTTATTATTTGCATAAAATGAAAGCGTAATGACACCGCTAAATCTACCGGGAAAAGGTCTCCCGCAGATGCCGCAGATTTGCGCAGAGGTTTTTTTTGCTTCGCAAAAAAACGGGAAAAAGCAAGGACTATGCGCATCACAAAGCGGATTACACCGGCATGCCTTAGATTTAATCACCGGACTGAATTGCCAATTAGCATGGCTTTAGCCGCATTTATTTGAATCCTCTGGATTCATTTTGAACCTCAAAGGTGCTTTCTATAAACATTGGAACCCGCTGGGTTCTTGATATGATAGCTTGCTCTCAACCCATAGGTTTCCCCGTCCCACAGCACACACGTAAGTTTGATATATTTTTTTCACTCGTTCATCCTCAAGTTCTTTCGACCGGTTTATTATTTGCATAAAACGATAGCGCAATGATACCCTTAAATCCGCCGGAAAAGGTCTCCCGCAGATACCGCAGATTTGCGCAGAGGTTGTTTTTGCTTCGCAAAAAAACGGGAAAAACAAGAACTATACGCATCGGTCTGCGGACTTTTTACCTTGTGTATCGCAAAGCCAAGCAAATTACACCGGCATGCCTGAATATTTAAGCGGCAAACTTTTATCTACTGCCTTCAATATCCGGCGCCCGAATCCGTGATAAAAAAACAGCTTCATTATCATCTGCAGTTTTTAGGGCAGATGTACCCGTGAACAATGTTGTAAGCTTAGAATTCCAGTGCTACCTACTGTTTTCTCTTAGAGCATATTTATTGCCGTCGGTTTTAACCGACGGACTGAAAGAATCAACTGGCATGGCTTTAGCCACATTTATTTGAATCCTCGAGATTCATTTTGAGCCTCAAAGGTGCTTTCTATAAACATCGGAACCCGCTGGGTTCTTGAGATGATACCTTGCGCTCAACCTGTCAGGTTTCTCCTTCTCACAACACCCACGCGCAACCTTATAGGTTTTTCCACTCTCTGACCCTCACGCCATTGGTACTGGTTTAAATCGATATACGCCATTGGTACCATAAGGTCGTCCCTACAGGACTAAATAACTCTTCTAAACCTATTTCTACCAAAAGGTCGTGCCTCTGACACTTCAATCCGTTCATGTTTTCCCTCTTTCGGTTACGCCCCTCCTGTCAGGTTGTGCGCTGGCTTTGAGGTGCGAGCAAAAACCTGACAGGTGGGAATAGCTCTTCGGCACAACCTGTCAGGTTTCCCTTGGAGGCCACGTTCACGCACAAACTGATAGGTTAACATTTCGCTCAGACGCCAGAGGCATCATAAGGTCGTCTCAAAGAGCCTAAATATTTTACTTTAAATTCATCTTCCAAAGAACGCCTGCCGCGCGCACTTGAACCCGATCCTGTTTTTCATCCTTCGAACTCGAAGAGCCGAAACGCCCAAAACCTTTTTATCACGATCACCTTCCAAATTTCTTTTTCAGCATGTTCAGTGCATCATCCATAGAAGCGCTTTCCTTATGTCGCGGGTTTCCGTGTTGATTACGCTTGTCTGATCGTTGATTTCGTTGGGGAGCTTCCATCGTTTGCTTAATAGACAGAGAAATGCGTTTACGGTTTGTATCTACCTCCAGCACCTTCACCATTACCTTGTCATTCAGCTTCAACGCTTCGGCTGGGTCGCTGATATATTTATGCGCTATTTCAGATACATGTACCAATCCATCCTGTTTTACGCCTATATCCACAAAGGCTCCAAAGCGTGTAAGGTTGGTAACCTGACCCGGTACAATCATGCCTGCGTGAACATCCTCAATGGAATAAATGTTGGCAAATTCAAACGCCTGTGCTTCTTCGCGCGGATCCAGTCCGGGCTTCTTCAGTTCTTTCAGGATATCCTGAAGCGTGTGCAGACCGGTGGTTTCGCTAAAATATTTTTGTAAAGGAATCTGGTTTACTGTTTTTTCATTCCCGATGATCTGATCTAATTCTACACCCGCGTCACCGGCCATGCTCATTACAATTTTGTAAGACTCCGGGTGAACGCCACTTGCATCCAGCGGATTGTCGCCACCTTTGATTCTCAAAAATCCGGCACATTGTTCAAATGCTTTTTCACCCAACCGTGGTACTTCCAGCAATTGCTTTCTGTTTTTAAATCTTCCTTTTTCTTGCCGGTATTTTACAATGTTTTCGGCTAATGATGGACCGATACCGCTCACATAGCTTAGCAAATATTTACCGGCTGTATTTAGATTAACCCCCACGGCATTCACACAGCTCACCACCGTTTGGTCGAGCTTTTCTTTTAACCGAATCTGACTTACATCATGCTGGTATTGTCCTACACCGATACTTTTGGGATCAATCTTAACCAATTCAGCAAGCGGATCCATCAATCTTCTTCCGATACTTACAGCGCCTCTCACCGTAATATCCTGATCAGGGAATTCTTCTCTACCGATTTCGGATGCTGAATAAATAGATGCCCCATCTTCGTTTACCATAAATACAGGAAGCCCGGTTTGGAGACCTTTAATGAATTGTTCTGTTTCGCGACCGGCCGTGCCATCACCGATGGCAAATGCTTCTACGTTAAATTTCGTAATCAACGATTTTATTTTGTGCCCGGCTTCATCTAACTTATAATTTTTCTCGTGCACAAAAATTAAGTCGGTATGTTGTAAATCACCTTTTTCGTCCAGCACCACTACCTTGCAACCGGTTCTGTAACCCGGATCTATCGCTAATATCCTTTTGCTTCCTAAGGGGGAAGAAAGTAATAACTGCCTTAGGTTTTCAGCAAATACATTAATAGCTTCTTCGTCCGAACTCTGTTTCAGAGCCATTCTGAACTCGCTTTCCAGACTTGGCTGTAACAAGCGGCGGTAGGCATCTTTGATGGCTTTTCGTACCTGTTCAGCAGCCTGGTTATCGGATTTGATAAAATGTTTTTCTATTTTGTTGATTGCTACTTCTTCTTCAGGAGCAATCGACATGCGTAAAAACCCTTCAAGCACGCCGCGCATAATGGCCAGAAACCGATGCGATGGAATTTTTGAAACCGGTTCAGAAAAATCGAAATAGTCTTTGAATTTGGCCGCTTCCTCTTCTTTGCCGGTCACAACCTTGCTCTGAGTAGTAGCCGTTTGTTCGAATAATTTTCGCATACTGTTTCTTACTTCTGCATCTTCGTTCACCATTTCAGCGATGATGTCGCGGGCACCTTGCAGTGCCGCATCCGTATCAGCTACGGTCTCATTGATATATGCTTT
>JBIQMB010000119.1:0-8086 GCA_044463745.1 Chitinophagaceae bacterium
GGGGTTATTAACCCTTACCTGAAATTGTACCTCATAAGTTTCCCCTTCTGCCAATACACCACCATGGGTAGCATTGGCTCCGGTTCCGAGGCGGAATACGATTGTTTTCGTTTGTCCGTTTACAATGTATTCGGCGATATCATCCCCGGCGTTATCGGTAACACTACCTGCTAAGATGCCGGGTGAATGAATCACCTTCATTGACCCCGGTACATAAGTTACCGTGTTGGGCAAAGTGTCTTTTAATATAATGGCATTCGCATTACCGATGCCCGAGTTCTTACCCTTTAAGGTGTAGGTCAGAATCTCATTTTTTTCGGCCAGGCCATTTCCGTTTTCGTCCGAAACCGTTTTGTCGAGCGTAATGGTCGGATCTTTCATTTTGATTGCGAATGTAAATACGCCAGGGAAGTACTTGTCTTTTTCGGTTCCAAATTGCAGTGTAACCGAATTGTCATTGGGCATGATTCCATAGCCAACACCTACATTGAACATGTCGATATCCAATCCCATCTGGTTGGTGTAGTTTGGGTTTTTGGTGGTTACATGTACGCCGTTATCTGTGATGGTTCCATTCCACGGATTGTTTGCCTGGTTGGTAGCATTCGAAAAAGTATGGCCATTTATTTTCAAGAAGTCGCCATCGAGATTTGCATCGCCTTCCCATGCCAAAACACCCATTCTGGCATCAGCGGATTCAAGTGTTCCGGAAGGAACATCAAGACCAGTGAGGGTAACCGTAGAAACCGTCGGGTCGCCGCTGTTGTACACTTCCTGAAAACCATCATACACGCGTATGCTGTTGTAAGGCAGCGCAGGGTTTTCATAAACAACTACAATGCTCCATCCTCCATGATTGCCACCATTGTCTATCTTACCGGTGCTGAGCGGCACGTTACCTACGATGTAAGTTCCGGCGCCTTCTGCTTTAACATAATTGGTTATATCGGCATAAGCCTGATATTCAGTAAAGCCGGTTATGATAGTGGTTTGATCAATACCGGCAGCCACTACGTCTGAATAATTAGTAGCAGAACTCTTTTTTATTTTGATGGTTCGGTTAGCCGCTTTAGACATATCGAAGTCTGTGTTGCTAATACGGCCACCCCAGTATAAACGGGCTAGTTTAATGTTGTTGGTTCCGGCAGGTAAGATAAGGTCAGCAGAGGAAGAATTTCGTGTGGCAGATCCTATTCCCTTGTTACCATCGATATCGATATACTGCATGTTTTCGGTATCGTTGCCATAGGTACTGTTCCCATTTTGTTTGTTGCCATTCATCTTGGTCAGGTCAGGTCGGCCGAAAATGTTTACGGCGTGCAATAGCGTATTTCCGAACATGGTGGTACCACCTTTGATGTTTTCAGAATAAACCAGGCCGTAATCGCGCATCTGAGCGATGCTGCTCAGGCTCAACAGGAAAAAGAAGGTTAGTAAACCTGTAAGGTAAAAGGCCTTTTCCCTAAGCCGTTTACCACGAGTAGAATTGTTCATGTTTTTTCTTTTGTGATTATAAAATGATAAGTCGGTAATGGTTGATCATATCATTTCAGATTCTGGTAATAGGGAAATTGCTCAGGATGATGGATAATTATTTTTTGGTAAATACTTTGCATATAACCGTCTGAAACAGGTACGGAAAGGCCATCCTCATTTAAGAGGTTGAATCAAACCTTGTCTGTATCGGGTTTTACGGAACATTGCCTTTAATCATACTCACTTCACCTTATCATAATCATTCACCTGGTTCACCGACTGCAAGATCATTGCTGTTCGGCAAACCGATGGCTAATCCGAAATATGCCGATGTAATAGCATATAATCGTATTGATTAAAAGCGTACGCCTTTCGAAAGAGATATATGGAAAAATGGAATTGTGTTGGTGGATCTCGTTAGGTATGGAAATGCAAAATTATTTCTTTATCTGAGAAATCAAAGTCTTTGCTCACATTAATTAATTCGTTATTCAATAAAATATTAAACCGATTGCTGAAGAGTTTATTTTGACTGGCAGAAGTATCTGGTCCTCTACATGGCTTTGTGTAGAAGATGATATGAACCGGTATAAGTCCGGAACCTGGCAGAACTATGAAAGGTTTCGTAGATTACCTTTTCTCCACTCTCGAAGGTGTGTCTTTACCGCTGATAATACTCTGACTGCTTAGTGCTATCGCTTTGATGATTTCCGTCATGTTTTTCATGTCTAGCGTTTCTATCTCATCACTTTGTTTATGGTAATTCGGTTCGTTATCCATCTTGGAAGTGCTGATGGTATGCGCCGGAACGCCCAGTGCTGCAAGGGTTGCATTATCGGAGCGGTAAAATAAATTTTGTTGAGGATAGGGATCTGGCTCAAAACGGAACTTGCTGTTTTGCAAGTTGCCCTGAAGAATTTTGCCGAAATCAGACTTTTCGTATCCGGTAATGTATGCGCTGTTATTTCCCCATTTGCTGTCAGTTCCAATCATTTCGATATTAAACATAGCAACCGCTTTGTCAGGATCTATCTTGCTTGAAAAATACTGAGAACCAAACCCGCCAATCTCCTCTGCGGTGAAAGCTACAAAAACGAGCGTGCGCTCATTGTTTTTTACTTTGCTGAAGTATTTGGCCAGCATGATGACAGCGGTGGTTCCGGATGCATCATCGTTGGCGCCATTATAAATAGAGTCTCCGCGCGCATCGGGCTTGCCAATGCCCAGGTGGTCGTAATGGGCCGAAAAAATGACCAGCTCATCTTTCTTGCTTTTACCGGGCAATACACCCACTACATTTGCAAGGCCTGAACTGGTGATTTTATTCTTGATTTCAATGTTCCAGGTCGTCGGATTTTCGTCAGTCAAAATAAAAACAACCGGCGTTCTTGATTCGAACGATTCACGATTAAACCGGCTTAACCGCTGAAAATTGTTGGCATGCGACTGCTTTACAAAAACCAGAAATTTCTTGTTTTCATTAATTAGTTTAAAGACTTCATTGAAGAAGTTGGCGTCCTTATCTATGAATATTTTCGTATATCCTGAATTTTCGGTTATGCTAAGCGTTTCATCAGTCGTTATCGCAGCAATGTTTTTTGATTCAATATTTTTACCATCCAGTGTTGCGCTTACAGATTCAGGCGTAGCCTTTTTCATACTAAATGACTGGAGGTAGGTATTTGCTCCATCGAAGTGCTTTAATCCGGCTTTACCAAATTCCGAGGCTATAAATGCTGCCGACCGATCAATACCGGGTGTAAAAGTTTTTCTTCCTTCCATTTCATCTGATGCCAGAACTCTCTCTATCCGGTTCACTTCCGACACACTGATAATCTTGTCAATATTCTGGCCCAAAACATGCAGGCCGGTAAATGCAGTAAATAAAAAAGAAAGAAATAATTTCATATCCCGATAAATTTTTAGAGTGTCAAATGTATCATTCAATTCTTGATTATCCTTCTTTTATTTGAATAGCTCGATTTTGCATTGTTTGAGCGGTATGCGCAGGCGGTTTACATCTTAGCCGGGTAGGCCTTATTCAGGCAATAAGATGGATGGGAAGTCTTTTTAATGAAAAATATAATTTGCGCTACTGGCGTGGAGTTTATTTTTTTAACCGCCCCACATCAGATAGTTTAGATTGTATAAATTTGTTTCTATGGATTACCAATCATTTACACAATCATTGTTGCAGGATGAGGTACCGGTTCCGGTCTCAGCCTATCTGCAATCTCTTTGGTACGATGCAAAGGGAAACTGGCAGCGTGCACATGAAATAGTTCAGGATATTGACGACCCAAAAGCTGCGTTGATTCATGCTTACCTGCATCGGAAGGAAGGAGATACATTTAATGCGGATTACTGGTACAGGCGCGCAAATGCCATGCGGCCCGATGTGTCTTTGGAGCAGGAATGGGATGATCTGGTAAGAAGCCACCTTTAAATGAAGTTTTTTTGTGGATTCGATCTGGCGATTTTTTATCGCCTGGGCGATGGGAATTCTAACCTTGCAAATACAGGAAAATGATCAGAGGTAAAGCGTCCTCTCTGGCTCTCAGCAATCGTGGCATGCTTGAGTACGCTGAAACCATTTTTTACAAAGATGAAATCGATGGGCAAATCATCAACTTCTTTTGGACCCCAGTTATTAAACGTGCCCGCAGGTCCGTAATGAGGAGTTTGCGAAATATCTATGCTATTGACCAGGTGCAAGGGATTGCTTTTGTCTACGATGATCTGATAGGGGCGCTTTTCAGGGTTTGAATTGAAATCACCGGTTACAATCACCGGCAATTTGCCGGCCAGGCTATCCACCGCTTTTAGGATCAATCGGGCACTGTTTTGTCGGGCAATCTCACCTATATGATCAAAATGCGTATTGAAAACAAAAAAAGATTTTCCGTTATTTTTCATTTTAAATTCTCCCCAGGTTACAATTCTTGGCAGTGCAGCATCCCATCCTTTTTTACCGGGCACGGAGGGCGTTTCTGAAAGCCAGAAAGTGTTTGATTTAATTAATTCGATATATTTTGTTTTGTAAAAGATAGCGGAATATTCACCCCATTCGCCCGTATCGCGCGCTACCCCGATAAACTTATATTCGGGCAGCATTTTTTCAAGGTCTTTCATCTGCTCGGGCTTGGCTTCCTGAATGCCAACAATATCTGCATCGTGAAACCTGATCTGGGCAGCTACTCGCTCCTTCCTGTTTGGCCAGGCATTTTCTTTGTCTGAAGCCACGTTCAGTCTTATATTAAATGTCATTACATTTATTTGCTGCGCTGTTACCATGCCGCCGGAAAATAGAAGTACGGTTAGGAAAAATATTTTTTGCATGCTGCCTGTTTTTTACAAATTAACGAAAAAGAAATTTTGCATGTTTACCCCAAAGCCTGAAACTTCAATGTTTGCAAATCAGTGCCGGATAATTTTTCCATTCGTTGATTTCGTTTCGATCACTTTTTTATTCGGGCTTCGGGTGCCGTATGTGCCGGATGAATGAAGTACATTTTTGGCTACTGCCAAATCTCCGTTTAAATTTGTGCGATGGCAGAGGGAATACAAAAAAAATTGATTCTGGATTTTGGTGTGCTGAGAAAGGTTTTCGCTTTTGTGGCTCCCTACAAAAAAAAGTTTTATCTCTCCATATTTCTTTCCATTATACTGGCTGTTCTTTCTCCGCTGAGGCCGTATCTGATTCAATATACCATCAATCATTTTATCAAAGACAAAGACACATTTTGGCTTATCATGATTACGGTGATTCAGGTCGGAATGTTGTTTTTGGAAACGGTACTTCGATTTTATTTTGGGTACATCACGTCATGGCTGGGACAGTATGTGGTGCATGACCTTCGGATAAAAGTTTACAATAAAATACTGAGCCTCAACCTCCGGCAGTTTGATCGTACACCCATCGGTACCCTTACCACCCGCACGGTCAATGATATTGAAGCGGTCAACAATATATTTTCTGACGGACTTATTCCCATTATTTCTGATTTGCTTTCCATCATCTCCATTCTGCTCTTTATGTTTGGGGTTGACTGGAAGTTATCGCTCATCAGCCTGGCGCCTTTTCCGATTCTGATAATTGCTACCTGGTTTTTCAAGGAGTCTGTGAATAAGTCATTTATCAGGGTAAGGAATGTAGTGGCTGCCCTAAACGCTTTTGTCCAGGAGCATTTGTCGGGCATGAGCGTGGTGCAGGCATTTGCAGCCGAGAAAAAAGAATTTCAAAAGTTTAAAAAAATAAACAAAGAGCATCGGAACGCTAACATCCGCGCTATTTTTGCTTATTCGGTTTTCTTTCCGGTAGTAGAGATTGTGCTGGCGGTTTCCATTGGTTTACTTGTTTGGTGGGGTGGTAATTACTCTGCCGATGCAGGTGTGATTATTTCCTTCATCATGTACCTGAATTTACTTTTCAGGCCACTGCGTATCATTGCGGATAAATTTAATGTGCTGCAGATGGGCGTGGTGGCAGGTGAGCGTATCTTTGATGTGCTGGAAAATACAGATGTAACTGTTGATGAATCCAGGCCGGATGCACCCAAAGACATAAAAGGGAATGTAGAATTTTCGCATGTATGGTTTGCGTATGATGATGAAGAATATGTACTGAAGGATATATCTTTCAAAGCAGAGAAGGGAGAAACGATCGCCATCGTAGGCCATACCGGCAGCGGCAAAACTTCTATTATCAGCCTTATCAACCGACTTTACACCATCAATAAAGGCAGTATCCTCATCGACGGAACCAGCATTTACGATTATGACCTGGATGTGCTCAGGGGCAAAATATCGCTTGTACTTCAGGATGTGTTTTTATTTAGCGGAACCGTGTTTGAAAATATCTCACTCCGCAATCCAGCCATTACCTTAGAAATGGTACAACAGGCAGCTAAAATGATTGGTGTACACGATTTCTTAATGACGCTGCCCGGCGGATATGATTATGATGTTATGGAAAGAGGCAGCACTCTTTCGCTGGGACAACGGCAACTGATTTCATTCATCCGGGCCTTGTTGTATAATCCCTCCATTCTCATTTTGGATGAAGCAACTTCTTCTATCGACAGTGAAAGTGAACGATTGATTCAAAATGCGATTGATACTTTGATTAAAGGCAGAACATCTATTGTTATCGCTCATCGGTTGTCAACAATTCGGAAAGCAAGCCGGATAATTGTTCTTGATAAAGGAGAAATAATAGAGTCGGGCACACACCACGAACTAATGGAGCTGAAGGGATATTATTTCAAACTACACAAACTTCAGTTTGAAAAACAGGAAGTAAGCTGAGAGGAATTAATCTGAACAATTGCGCAGACTTCAGGAAATCAAAAAGGTGGATATTATCTTCTTTCGCGCCCGATGGTCAGGCCGAATTTAATGCTGAAAGTTACGTACCCATCATTGTTTTTGGGGTTTCCACGCACGCCATCCGGATGTGCTGTACTGTATTCAGCTCCGGGGATATGCCGATCGTTTAGAACGATTGCCTGATTTAACCGATACCCCGATAGATAATTGGGGTATACAGCCGGATCGATGTACTTGCCGCTTACATCATCCAGGTAATCTGTATTAAGAATTCTGTAAAGCAGTTCAATCCTTACGTTCAAAACGGGTGTAATATCGTATCGCGCTCCGGCACCAAGCGGAAAATTTATCTGGTTAAGCTTATAAGGCTTTACGTGCGGATATTCTGCAAATCCCTGTCCTTCGGTGCTTAATGGCTGTAGGTCCACCAATCCACCATTTAAGGTTGCCTGCGGATTAAAATTAAAATAACCTACTCCGGCCACGATGTATGGAGAAACCTCCGGCGGGAAACGGTCATCACCGTAATTGCCGAACATTTCAAAGGGATGTAATTCCAGCATGCCGACTATTTCGGTTATGTTACTTCTGAATTCCAAATTACGCTCGTAACGGCCATTGGTGGTAGCGGCTACTTTTTTCAGGATGCTGTCATATGCCGATACTTTTCCGAAAGTAGCTTCCAATCTAAGCCCCATTGCGTTTTTGTACATAAGTCCTAAGAATACACCGCCTGATATATGGGTATTTTGAATATTGAAATCCTTAACTCCCTTTTTGCCCACTCCTTTTCTTCCACCCAAATCTGTGAAAGCGTTCATCCCGCCCACTGATCCGCCTACTTCTACTACAATATCATTTTCAAAGTACCGCCCATCGTAAAAATAATACTGGGCCCTGGCAGATGAAAAGACGAACAGGAAAACCGAAAAGGCGAAATATCTAACTTTCATAAGCAAATTTGCGACTATACACAGATTGATAGTAAAGAAACGGTTTTTCTACGAATTTCTTATATTTTTTTTATAGTAGCTACAAACCGGCCGGAGCCCACAAATCTCACATTTTGGGTTTCTCGCTACGCAAATATAACGCCCGTGCAAAATAAACCAATGATGGGCGATATAAATCAGGTCTGTCGGAATATTTTTTACCAATTGTTTTTCTGTTTCCAATACGGTTTTGGCTTTTACCAGTCCGATGCGGTTGGTAACCCTGAAAACGTGTGTGTCAACCGCCATATTTGGCTGGTTATCCAAAACAGAGGTGATAACGTTTGCCG
>JBIQMB010000120.1:0-8078 GCA_044463745.1 Chitinophagaceae bacterium
TAACCGGTTTTTTCCTCATCTTTCTTGTAAAGAGATCGGGCCACGCGGTTTATCATCAGGGCGCTCGCAAATATTTTGTAATCTGATTCGGGCAAGTTCTGAAAGTCTTTATACACGTCACCCATGGTGGATGCATGCGTCTGCCAATCAATAAATTGGCCGCTGTGATTGGTGAGGTCAAGTGTCACCAAATGAATTCTGTCTTCCGCATTACTGCCGGATAATATGGCGTTGGTTTCTTTTCTTATCTGCTCTAGATCTAGCGGATCTGCCCGCAACAGTTTCTGAATCTTCACAATTTTCGGATTTTTTAAATCCGGATATTCAGCAACTTCATCCTGCGCGAATGAAGATACAATGCCAAGGATACAGCAAAGTGTGATGAGGGAAATTTTTCTCATAAATTATATGTTTTCAGTTTGGTTTTTGTGGTGTATCCGGTCTTACCGAATGACTTTTTCGATGCCGCGAAAATATTTTATGGACGGTGCGGAATCAATCCCCTAAAGTGGGTATTTTTGATGAATAGACTGAAAACCAATTAACTGCCGGGTTATATCAACCTGTATTTTTAACTGCTATGAAACATCCTGTTGTATGATTCCCTTCAATGATATTGAACAGAAACTTTACCAGATAGATCGCAGCCTGTGCAAAAACGCTTTTGAAATACCGGATATTTCAGAAGTTATTCCAGCTTCTATCATGGTTCACGATCTCGTAGGCGGCATTCCCGAAAAGATCATTTATATGAATAAGTGGGGTTGCCATAACCTTGGCGTAGAGCTGGAGGAGCTCAATATGATGCAGGCTGAGTATTATGAGGAATTCTTTATAGCCAGTGAGTCTCAGGAAGTATTTCCTAAAATTGCAGCCTATTGTAATCGGGGCGATTCAAGCCAACAATTTTGTTTTTTTCAACGGGTGAAGCTTTATAATGAAGAAGAGCACCAGTGGTTTTATTCGGTTTGTAAACTACTGACCCGGAATGGGGCTGAAATGCCAGACAAATTATTGATGCTTTCCTCACCACTGTATGGAGCCGATGTGATGATGAATAAAGTAAAGAAAGTATTGGACGAAAATCAGTACATCAGTCAGAATTACAAAAAGTTTGCTTCCCTTACAAGGCGAGAAAAAGAAATCATTGGTTTGCTTGGCGTTGGAAAATCCACACCACAGATTGCGGAAATTTTATTTATATCGAAAGAAACTGTTTCTACACATCGCAAAAACATCGTCAGGAAACTGGAGGTAAAATCGTTTGCTGAATTGTTGCGATTTGCTATAGCATTTGAATTGATCAGTGATTAGCTGCAGGAGGCTGGGTATTACTCTTCTCAGAATGATCGCCAACCTAAGTGACAACAAGGACTTTACAACGTTAGATGGTAGGCGTAAAATGCTGAAATCCTCTGTGTCATTCGTATTTCTTTGAAATATTTTTATTCCTTCGCGCGCAATTTGATGCGGTTATGGAAAACTTTGGGATTGCCATGAATAGATTAAGTGTTTTTTTATTTTGCTGTTTCTGATCCCGGCGTGCAGTACGATCAAAAATCCTTTTCGGTTGAATCATCAGATGGCTTTCAAATAGATTCGCTACGCTTGTTTCTATAATTCTGTTCTTTTATGTAATCAAAAGTTTTTGCTTCTATTTTCTGTAATCAAACTTGGTTGTTTCCATCGGCAGGAAGAAGGGCAGCTATGTATTCATTTGAACCGTTAATGGAACTGGTGAGGGTGTAGAGATCAAAAAGTCGTAATGCGATCATCTTATAACCAGCGACTTATAACTTACGACTGGATCCTGGATCTTAACTCCTGACTCCTAACGACTAACAACTATATTAAGCTTACAACAAGCACTTGAAATAAAAGAATCGATTGTTTCCAATTTGAGGCGACGATTACTTTTCTGAAAAAGTTGGTGGCAGCTGCAGTTCGATTATCTCATCAATCATCCAACGCAGGGTACGATTAAGCCACGTGGTTTGCTACTGTCATCAAAAGTAGCCGGAGCAGTTATATGATTATTTCCATTTGTAGCGTTATGTTAATATAGGAGCAGCAGATACAGATGACCGACTTCTCTTCATGTTATGGATCCGGGAATTTGGAAAGCACACACCTATTATATGATATGGAAGAAATAGTTTTCGGATTTTCTGCGACAACGGATATGGAAGTTGTAAGGCAAATGAATGGATGCGCATTTAACTGTTTTTCTGCCTGAGGCTTAACATACACCCTGTTTCGAATAAGTGAAATCTATTAAATTTGAAATCCAAAAATATCTCCGGTCAAAATGCCGGAAACCTCAACTGCTATCGATGAAAAAATATTTTGTCAGTTTACTTTGCCTGATTTCTCTCTTTCCGATAACCGGTCAATCGCAGGTTTTTGAATGGGCAAAGGCATTTTTTGCACACAATGGCGATATGAATCCATCAGTTAATAATATCGGTAGATCGATTGCGGTGGATGGAGCAGGAAATGTTTTCTCTGCCGGATTTTTCGATCATACGGTTGACTTTGATCCGGGGCCTGCAGTTTTTGCTATTTCAGCCGATAATTGGGCTTACAAAGGTTTGTATCTATCCAAATTATCATCGGCGGGCGATTTCTTATGGGCATTAAAAATATCTTCCTACATTGAGGGTGGCGATATAGCTATTGACGTGGATAAGGAGGGGAACGTTTACGTATGTTCACAATTGAGATTAGCTTGGGATTTTGATCCGGGTCCTGATGAGTTTATTCTTTCTCCGAAAGGTTCTATGGATGCTTTTATAGCCAAATATAGTGCAGATGGCGCCCTTGTTTGGGCCAAACAGTTCGGGGGTGAAAAGGCAATGACGAGTCCTGATATATTGAATGTGGATGAAGACGGAAATATAATCGTTGGCGGATCATTTATTGGTACCGTTGATTTTGATCCTTCATCCACCATACATAATCTGACCGCTTCAGCGCATAGCCAGGCATACATCGTAAAGCTGGATAGAGGAGGTGATCTTATATGGGCAAGACAGTTTGGTCATGGTTCGGTTTCTAACGCCAGTACCCATCTTACCGATGTAAAAACGGATGCCATCGGCAATATATATTTATCGGGTCGCTTTGGAGGTACATGCGATTTTGATCCCGGTCCTAATCAATATTTATTAAAAAGTGCCGGCACCAGTGACCTCATCGTTGTTAAACTATCGTCTCAGTCAGATTTTATCTGGGCGGCACATATAGCCAGTACAAGCTCTCCGAATTACTATCATACTTTACATCACGGGATGGACATTGACGGAAGGGGAAACGTTTATCTGACAGGGAGTTTTATTGGCTCTTTCGACTTTGATCCGGGGCCGGGGAAGCATGTTATTAATAGCCAGGGAGGTTACGATTGGTATTTATTAAAATTGGATTCACAGGGTAATTTTCTTTGGGTAGATGTTTTTACAAGCAGTGAGTACGATATAGGTGAAGACGTTGCGATGGGTACCGATGGGATCGTTTACGTTGTAGGAAGTGTAGGTAATAATATAGATATTGATCCTGGCCCGGGTGTGCATACTCTTACAACACTGAACTCATACGGTGGTGCAGCTTTATTAAAGATCGATAGTGAAACCGGCGGACTTATTCATGCATCTCTGTTTGATCTGATTACTGCTGATTGGTCATCACAACTTTACCCATCCCGATTGAGGGTGGATAGTGATCATAATATCTATATTACAGGCCAGTCGGGCGGATCTGTTGATTTAGACCCCGGTGAGGGTAAATACACGTTAGGGACCGATATACGCGGAAACGCTTCGCCTTTTGCTCTTAAACTAAGCCGATGTGCCAATATATCTACCTCCGCAATGGATATTACCAGTTGTAATACTTTCGAGTTCAATAACAAAACTTTTGATTCAACCGGGATTTATCGGATCATTGTTCCCAATAGTGCAGGATGTGATTCAATCATAACGCTTAACCTGGTAATAAATAAGATGGTTTCTGAAAAGTCTGTTGCCATTTGTGAGGGCGAATCTTATTTTGCAGAAGGGGCAGAGCGCAGCGTTGCAGGGATCTATGTAGATACACTTAAGTCTTCAACTGATTGTGATTCCATAATTATCACGCATCTCTCTGTTAATCCAATTCCAAAGCCATTTTTGGGTCCAGATCGTGATTTATGCTCCGGAGATCAGGTGTCTGTTTCTCCAGGCGTTTTTGATGAATATCTATGGCAGGATTTCACAACTGAAGAATCTTTTACGGTAAACAAACCCGGCTTGTATTGGGTTGAAGTCTCGAATCAGTTCAAGTGTAAAACCAGGGATAGTATCTGGTTTTCTAAGGCACATTCACTTCCATCGGGTTTTCTTAAAGCAACAGATAGTGTTTGTTCTGGGTTACCTCTTTCTATTCAACCCACAAAACAATATAAAAAATATCTCTGGTCAACGGGCAGCTTCCGTGATCAGATTTCTGTGGCTGAGCCGGGAACCTACTGGCTTACCGTTACGGATGAAAATGGATGTAGTGGAACTGACAGTACGATCATTTTACCCAAGTCGTGCATTGGAGGTATTTATATCCCGAACGCATTCACGCCTAATGCAGATGGGTTAAATGATGTCTTTATGCCATTGATCAAGGAGCCCGTCAATTCATACAATTTAGCAATTTATAACAGGTGGGGAAAAAATATTTTTAAGACTACTGACCCATCAGTTGGCTGGGATGGTAGGTACAGCGGCGAGCCGCAGGAAGCCGGTATTTTTATATGGGTTTGTGTTATTGAACTCAAAAATGGTAAAGTGGAAAGATTAAATGGAACTGTAACATTGATTCGATAAAACAATACAAGTGGCGGTTGCTCTTTTGCGGATGCCAGGACCGGTCAGCGGGAATGTACATTCTGAAATAATGCTTATCTGAATTTAAATATTATTCTCGTTTATCATAAAACTGAGAGAATCTCTAAATCAGGCTACGTCCTTCCTTCGGCGCGCAATTTGAGGCGGTTATGGAAAACTTTGGGATTTCCATGAATAGGTTAAGTGTCTTTTTTATTTTGGTATTTTTGATCTCGGCATGTAATACGATCAAAAATCCTTTTCTGGGTAAGAGGTCGGCGCATGAGATTTATTCTGAGTCGTTGTCTGATGCGGGTTTGGCGAAAAGCTTATTGGGATCAGCCTGGATGCGGGCGGCGGATGAAGCACTGGCCAGTCCTCAGTTGGTGGCCATACCTTATCAGGAAACGGGATTCTTTGCGGCGGATGAACCTACGGCGATGGGATATCGTTTTGCAGTGGTTAGGGGACAGGAAATAGTGGTAAATCTTTCAGACAATCCGGATTCGGTTTTGGTTTTTATGGAACTATGGAGGCAGGGCGGCAAAGCTTCCTTGCTGGCTGCAATTGATACGGCGACCATGAGTTTGCATTATGTAGTTACACGCGATGATTCGTTAGTTCTTCGGCTTCAGCCCGAACTGCTGGCGAATCTGGAATATACACTTAGGATTCAAATACAACCTTCACTTGCTTTTCCGGTTGATCAGAAAGGAAAGCCGCGACTGATCAGCTTTTGGGGTAATCCGCGCGATGGTGGTGTGCGCAGTCACGAGGGTGTGGATATTGGTGCGGCATTTCGGACACCGGCACTGGCTGCGGCCAATGGAGTTGTGACAAGGGTGGGGGATAACAGACTGGGCGGAAAGGTGGTCTTTCTTCGGGCAGAAAATACGGGCGATCATTTATATTATGCTCATCTGGATTCGCAAATAGCGGTAACCGGTCAGCGGGTGATGGTGGGCGATACCTTGGGGCTCATTGGCAATACGGGCAATGCGAGGAATACGCCTCCGCATCTTCATTTTGGAATTTACACCACGGGAGGTGCCATCAACCCTTTGCCTTTTATCAATCCGGATGTGAAGAAGCCGGCAAAGATCACCGCACCCGGTTCAGTTGTCAATCATTTCTTAAGAAGCAAAACCAATTCCTCGCTTTATGCACAGGCTTCTGTAAAAGGAAAAAAGATCGGACGGGTGATGAAGGATGAGCCGGTAAAGGTAGTGGCTGCTACTGCCAATTGGTATAAAGTGAAAACGATGAATGATTCGATTGGTTTTGTTGAAAGTGGTGTATTGACAGAAAAAGAAAAACAGGAATTGGTTGTCAGGCAACCGAAGAAATTATTTCTGGACCCTTCCGGTTTTTCTCCGGTGATTTCTTCTCTTCAGGAAGGGCAAAGGGTTTCAGTTGTCGGCGTTTTTTCCGATTTTTATTTGGTTAATGCAGATGGTAACCAGGGATGGATACCAATGTCTGATTAAAGTGGAGGCGTGTTGCCACTAAGGCACAATGACACCAAGTCTCACAAAGAGATTTCCCCTGCGTTAACACAGCGTTCTCCTTTCTCTGCGTTCTAAGATTACTTGCCACCAAGGCACCAAGACACCAAGTCTCACAAAGAGATTTCCCCTACGTTAATACAGCGTTCTCTTTCTCTGCGTTTTAAAATCATTAGCCACCAAGGCACCAAGACACCAGATTTCCCCTGCGTTAACACAGCGTTCTCCTTTCTCTGCGCTCTAAGATTACTTGTCACCAAGGCACCAAGACACTAAGTCTCACAAAGAGAATTTCCCCTGCGCTAACACAGCGTTCTCCTTTCTCTGCGTTTTAAATTTAAAATCATCTGCCACCAAGGCACGATTAACGCAGTGAATTTTGATACTCGTCGCGCATTCTTCTTATTATGCGATTGGAAGGTGAGACTGAGCAACGCTGATATGTCCTTCGGACGATGTCAGGTTAAGTCGTTGAGGGGTAGTGGGTGCTGCAGGATTCGAACCAGCGACCTTTGCCATGTCAAGGCAACACTCTAACCAACTGAGCTAAGCACCCCGGGGCGCAAAAATAGGGGTCTTTCTGATTTGCGACAAATTATCTCAAAGGAAATAAACAATAGATTCGGATTTTGTATCACCTCCTGTCAGGTTGTGTGCTGGTTCTGAGGGGGAGCAAAAACCTGACAGGTGGGGATAACGAAGGCTCCTCCGCTCAACCTGTCAGGTTTCTCCCTAAGCATAAATCCACGCGCAACCTTACAGGTTAATTCCCCAGCAAAATATATGAATGACCGAATATGAAATTCTGTATCTTAAGGAAGAAAGTTCGAATATTATGTTAGGTCTGTTCCTTGCGTAGGAGGAGGATTCGACGCTTTTTCTGCCCTGCGATTCATCGGATCTACGTACAACTGTTTAACCGCTATCATGCCCACAACCATAATGGGAGTTGCGAAAACAAGTCCCCAGACGCCCAAGAGGATACCCGCAAAAATTTGAGCCAGAATAATCAATGCCGGTGGAATGTTCATAAGCCAATGCTGCACCTTGGGTGTAATAACCGCTCCCTCCAATATCTGAATAGAGAAAAATAAGATGGCGACGATCAATGCAGTATTCGGGCTGATGGAAAAGGCAACCAGTATGGTGGGAACAGAAGCAATGATAGGCCCGAAGTTAGGAATGAAAACCAGCAATCCGGCCAGAAAAGCCAGTGCAAGCCACATCGGTAAACCAACAATGGCAAGGGCTATAGCCGTCATGATGAAAATGATCAGCATGGAGAGAAAGGTTCCCATTAGCCATTTTGTTAGTCCGGATGCGATATTGTCTAACAGTTTTTTGGCTTCCATTCGTTTAGATGGAGGCACGAGTTGAATCAGATTTCGGGTATATAATTTAGGCGAACTGGTGAAATAAATGCCCAATAAAAGGATAATAAAAAGATCGCCGATGCCGCCAAAGGTGGACCTGAACATGCCGGAAACCATTGACTCAAATTTGTCGGATGACCTTAATCCCTGAATTCTCGAAACAATTTCCTGCCCGGCTGCCGATTTATTGAGCATGGTTTCGGCTTGTTCGACCATAGCGGGAAAACTTTCTTTAAGTTGTGAAATTTGCCTTGAAATGGTGGCTCCGATTAGGTAGAAAATTCCTACGGCCAGGATGATGGTTCCGAAGATGGAAATGAGTAATGCTGCTCTGGATGGTATGTTTGTAC
>JBIQMB010000121.1:0-8056 GCA_044463745.1 Chitinophagaceae bacterium
TTCAGCCTGCCATCAGGAGCCATTGTTTACCGACAATTCTTTTAGGAACAATGGACTTGAAGAGGATCCCTATCTGAACGATTTGGGTAGGATGACAGTGACAGGTAATAAAGATGATAGCCTGAAATTTAAAGTCCCTTCATTGCGCAACGTAGGCCTTACATCTCCTTATATGCACGATGGGCGCTTTTCTTCACTGGCAAGGGTTATCGAACATTACACTTCCGGAATCCAAATTAGCGAAACGCTGGATCCTTTGCTGAAAAAACCCATTGAACTAACAGCAAGAGAGAAGCATGATCTGAGGTATTTTCTGCATACGCTAACCGACTCTTCCTTTATCATGAATCCGGCTTATTTACCATAAAAAAATTAAGCAACGGGCTCCTCCACATACTGGCTCATAGCCCGTACCAGGTAATAAACATCATTAATATTTTCGATATCCTTGACTACCAGAATACCGTTTCGTCCTACCTGTTTAAGACTCGCTTTATTGGTTTCGGTTTGCATAAAATTGAGAATTCTGAGAAAAGTTTCGCTCTGGAAATACGGTGATTCGGGATTGGGCACAAAGTAACATCTTAGCACTTTATTTTTAAGAATCAGTTTTTCAAAACCGAGATCAATGGCTAACTTTCTGCACCTAACGATAGTAAACAAATCCTCCGCTTCTTCCGGAACGGTTCCGAACCTGTCTTCAAGTTCCTGATGCAGCTCGGTCAACTCTTTTTCGTCTTCGCAGTTATTCAATCTCGAATAAATACTCAGTCTTTCTGTTATGCTTTCTATATAGCTGTCAGGAATCAAAATTTCAAGGTCGGTATCAATCGTACAATCACTCACAAAATCATCCTGCTTTCTGATTTCTTCTTTAAATACTTCCCTGAATTCATTCCGTTTCAGTTCACGTATGGCTTCATCCAAAATCTTATGATACATTTCAAATCCGATTTCTGCAATGAATCCGCTCTGCTCTCCACCGAGCAAATTTCCGGCACCGCGAATATCCAGGTCGCGCATGGCTATTTGAAAGCCACTTCCCAAATCGCTATACTGTTCCAGCGTGGTCAGACGCTTACGGCTATCTGAGGGCAGCGAACTCATGGGGGGAGCTATCAAATAGCAGAATGCCTTTTTATTGCTACGCCCTACCCTGCCCCTGAGCTGATGAAGGTCGCTCAATCCGAACTGATGCGCATTATTGATAATGATGGTATTAACGTTTGGTATATCGACACCACTTTCCACAATATTTGTTGAAATAAGTACATCGGATTTATGATCTATAAAATCCAGAACGGTTTGTTCCAGTTCACTGCCATCCAGTTGACCGTGCGCTACTGAAATTTCTACATCGGGACACAATTCCTTGATCATCGTTTTCATTTCATTCAGTCCTTTTACCCGGTTCTGAATAAAGAAAACCTGGCCTCCTCTTTCTATCTCAAAATAGATGGCATCCCGGATAAAATCTGCATTAAATGTATGAATCTCCGTCTGAATTGGTTGACGATTTGGCGGAGGGGTATTGATGATACTCAAATCGCGTGCTCCCATTAGACTGAACTGTAAGGTACGTGGAATCGGCGTTGCAGTGAGCGTCAGAGAATCTACTGTAGTGCGAAGTTGTTTTAATTTCTCTTTGGCCGATACCCCAAATTTTTGTTCTTCATCCACAATCATCAATCCAAGGTCCTTGAACTGCACATTTTTACTGAGCAGTCCGTGTGTTCCGATGATGATATCTATCTTTCCTTCCTTAAGCTTTTCAAGGGTTTCTTTCTTTTCTTTTGATGTTTTGAACCGATTCAGGTAGTCAATGGTTACGGGAAAATCAGCCAGCCTTTCGCTAAAGGTTTTAAAATGCTGATAAGCCAGAATAGTAGTAGGAACAAGCACAGCGGCTTGTTTTCCATTAAGGCAGGTCTTAAACGCTGCGCGGATGGCAACCTCTGTTTTACCAAATCCAACATCGCCACATACCAGCCGGTCCATAGGCGATTGACTCTCCATATCCTTCTTTACATCAGCCACAGCCTTGCCCTGATCGGGTGTGTCTTCATAAATGAATGAAGCTTCCAATTCTTCCTGCATATACCCGTCGGGCGCATGCGCAAATCCTTGCTGGCTCTTTCTCTGCGCATAAAGCTTAATCAGATCTTTGGCTATGTCCTTTACCTGCCTACGTGTTTTTTCCTTCAGTTTATTCCAGACATCACTTCCCAATTTATTAAGTTTGGGAACGCTTCCTTCTTTACCACTATACTTACTGATTTTATGCAGTGATGAAATGTTCACATACAGAAGATCCTGATCCTTATAAATAATCCGAACAGCCTCCTGCATCACCCCATTGGTCTCAATTTTCTGAAGACCGCTGTAAACCCCTACCCCATGATCGATGTGTGTAACATAATCGCCGGGCTGCAGCTCACGAAGCAGTTTTAAGGTAAGCGCTTTATTCTTACTAAATGCCTGTTTTACTTTGTATTTATGGTAGCGCTGAAATATTTCGTGATCTGTATAACAAACACATTTGAGATCATGATCAATAAACCCTTCATGAACCGAGATAGGTACGGCAATGAAGTTTATGTTGCTTCCCAAATCGGAGAAGATAGAATGTAATCGCTCTAACTGTCTGGGATTTTCAGCAAAAATAAATAATTCATATCCCTTTTTCTCGTACTTCTGAAGATCCTCAATCAGCAATTTAAACTGACGATTAAATGCAGGCTGACGCGAAGTAGAAAACATTATCTCTTCTTTGGAAAAGTACTTTTTTCGTCCAAATTCTACCAAGTAATGATCTCTCAATTCCCGCTCAAGAACCTGCGCATCTAAAAAATCATCCTGGTCAACTTCTTTAACCTCATTCGGATCTTCCTGTTCCTCGTCGCCTACAGGCGCACCCAACTCCAGAAAGGAGCTCAGATCACTTTCCTGCTTCTCCACACGCTCTCTGATAAACTCCCAATCTTCAATCCACACCAGGGTATTATCAGGCATAAACTCAAGCAAGGAAACCTTATCACCAGAATCAAATTGGGTATCGATATTGGGCACAATGTTTATCTCTGTCAGGTTTCGCTCACTTAGTTGTGTTTGCGGGTCAAACATCCGGATGCTATCGATCTCTTCGCCGAATAATTCAATTCTGTAGGGCTTTTCATTACCATAAGAATAAACATCAAGGATACCACCGCGCATAGCTATCTCACCCGGTTCATACACGAAATCGGTTCGGACAAAACCAAAGCTGATAAATTTTTCGAGCAACGAATCCAGATCCACATGTTCTCCTTTTTTGAAAGAAATAATGTTGTGAGCAAGCTTCGAGGGCAGAATTACCTTTTCGAAAATCGCTTCGGGATAGGTAACAATCACTTTTTTGTTTCCGCCTCTTGCAATGCGCGAAAGCGCTTCAGCCCTTAGCATCACGTGACTTGGATTTAGACGACGGTAATTCTTTTGATGTTTAAAAGATGATGGAAAGTAGAAAATGTCCATTGCATCTGAAACATTTTCCAGGGTATTTTGAAAATATGCAGCTTCTTCAGCATCTCTGAGTATCACCACATAGTTCCATTTAGAAGCCTCGGGCAGACGCATGAAAGCGGTAATAGTAAACTCACGGCTACTGCCTGATAGTCCGGTCAAATGTATAGGTGACGGGGGCGGTGAAAGCATGGCATCGGACATAGATAGCCTGTCGGAAATTGAAAAAATCCGTGAATCATTTGCATACTTATTCAACAACACATCAAGATTCATTCACCTAAATCTAAAAAAAAGAAGGGCACAAATTTACGCAAAAAGTTTGTGAAGGGATCAATAAAATCCAACAAAAGAATATTAAAAATTGCAGTGAAATCATGATAAACAGGTTCCCATTCAGGCCACCTTCGCTTTCAGGCACTTGCGGTGCTGCAACCCCCACTCCACCATGATATCCATTACCTGCGAAAATGATTTCCCGCTTTTTGTCAGTTCATACTCCACAATAACCGGCATTGAATCATGAACAATCCTGTTGATCATGCCATGCATTTCCAGATCTTTCAATTCTTTGGACAACATGCGCGGAGTAATGTTCAGTATCTCCCTTTCCAGCTCCTTAAACCGCTTCTTACCATAAAGAAGGGACCCGATGATTGGCAGCTTCCATTTGCCACTTATCACTTTCTGCGTATCAGACAATGCCTGAACATAAGAAGCTGAGCAAACTTTAACTTTTTCAAATTTAGTAGTAGTCCCCATATGGCTTTTAAGATTATTCTAACACAAAAATACACTATACAAAAGTATAGTAGTTACTAAAGTATAGCAAAGATATGTATTTTTGCAAATTAAATTTTTGCTGATGAACGAGAGAATGAAAATAGAAATCTGGAGCGACATCATGTGCCCTTTCTGCTATATTGGTAAAAGGGAATTTGAAAAAGCTTTGAACGATTTTTCTAAAAAAGAGTTGGTTGATGTTGAATGGAAGAGTTACCAACTGGCTCCGGATCTGATAACAGAACCCGGAAAAAACATGGACGAATACTTGTCTGAACATAAAGGAATTTCTGTAGAAGAAGCTCATAAAATGAACCAGTACGTAACTGATCGTGCAAAACAGGTAGGGCTTGATTTCCGATTTGATAAAGCCATTCCTGCCAATACAATGAAGGCACACTGTTTTGCCCACTTCGCTAAAAAGTACGGCAAACAAAATGAAGCAGAAGAGCTTCTTTTTCGTTCATATTTTACAGAAGGTAAGAACATTGATGATCTCCCTACACTACTTTCTTTAGGCAAGGAACTTGGACTGAATACAGATGACCTCAAAGACGCACTTGAAAATAACAGCTACTACGAAGAAGTTCGTGCAGATATTTACGAATCTTTTCAGTTGGGAGTGAGGGGCGTCCCATTCTTTATATTCAACAGAAAATATGCTATTTCAGGAGCACAACCGGATACGGTTTTCAGAGATACCCTTACGCAATCTGTTTCCGAATGGGAAGAATCTACGAGGAAATCAAAGATTAAAATCATAGAAGGGCAGACCTGTACACCGGATGGTAACTGCTCTTAGTAAAGCCTATTCATTCTATCATGATCATGGCAAACCACATTTTTACCGAATTCTTTTAATATTAATCACAACTACTTAAACAAACAGAATTATCAATTATGAAAAAAATTACACTTATTCTTCTGTCTGCCTTTTTTGTTTTTACGGCATTTACGGTTATTAAAACTACCTGGAAAAACGATCCGCCTCATTCGCAACTTGCCTTCACCGTCAAGCATTTTGGCATTAATAAAATAACCGGATATATACTCGATTTCAATGTCGATATTCAATCATCCAAAGACGATTTTAGCGATGCTGTGGTAACAATGACGGGAAAAACAAATTCAGTCAATACCCGCGTAGAAGCCAGAGACAATCATTTGAAAAGTGCCGACTTTTTTGATGCAGAAAAGTATCCTGAAATTACTTTTAAAAGCACATCAATCAAACCCGATGGTAAAAATGAATACAAACTCACCGGTGATCTTACGATGCACGGTGTTACCAGACAAGTAACCCTTGAGATGGAATACAAAGGCAAAGTGGAAGATCCTATGAGTAAGAAAACAATCGTAGCGATTGAAATTGAGGGAGATATCAAACGTTCTGATTTTAATATCGGATCAAAATTCCCCGACAATGTAATCAGCGATAAGGTAAAAATCAAGGGAAGCGGAGAATTCAAGCAATAATCAAAATATAATGAAATGAAAAGAGTTATCAATCCGCATTCTGGCACTGAGGTGAAAAACTTTATGCTTCTCCTAATCAGGATCGCAGTTGGAGCATTGCTGCTTACCCATGGACATCCCAAATTTATGAGATTAATTTCGGGAGAGCCAATTCAGTTTGCTTCCGTTCTGGGCATGAGTATGGAGCTATCTCTGACTCTGGCTATGTTCGCCGAATTCATCTGCGTAATTCTGATTATGTTCGGCTTGTTTACCAGACTGGCAGCTATACCCATTATTATTAATATGATAGTTATTGTCTTGTTGATACACTGGGACGATCCGTTTGGGAAGAAAGAGTTACCGCTTATGTACCTGGCTTCTTATGTATTAATTTTCTTCATGGGAGCGGGCAAATATTCGCTGGATTATATTCTGCACAAAAGAATGGCAACGGCAAGAGCCTAAATCTTTTCGCTTCCTGAAGTCGTCAACTTTTTTGGATGGTTACGTTGAGTTGGCACTTATCTTACATACGAAAAAGTCATTCTGTGTCGGGTAAGTTGCCAACTTCTTTTTTTAATTGCTCGCGCATATCTGCAGCCCACTTTGCCACGTAATTATATTGCTTATCGGACAGCCGGGCTTCCTCGTGCATCCATAAATAAGAGTTTAGTGGCATGGTGCGCTTTCCAATAACGCTATTAATTTCATCAAATTTTTTGATGGCTTTTTCTTTAGGATATGCAGCAAATTCTGAAAAATTCACAAAGGATTTTGCTCTTCTGATATGCATATTCATCCACCAACTTACAGGCTGAATATGATAATACCAGGGATATTTTTTTGTATTGTTAGAATGGCAATCGTAACATGCATCATTCAGCGCAATCTGCACACTCAAGGGCACCTCATATCTATTACTGATATCTATATTCTGATCCTCCGTTGTAGCGTTCTCGGCAGGCGTAAAGAACGGAAGCTGAATGACCAAAATCACCACAAGCATGATCAACAGTACCTTTGTTCTGGACTTCATGATTCAGGGTTTATATTTCGATTGAACAAAATTAACTAAGTCTGATGACGCTTTAGACAGATAATCGCGAAGCATGCCTCGTTCTTGTGCGATTAAGATCCTTCGTGCAGATTTTTTTATACCGAAGAGTTAATTAAGTACCGATCGGAAATAATTTATCGCTTTCTTTTTCTTTAAATAGTCTACTTTGGAATGTTTCACTTACCCTTATTTTCTTTGATCTGTCAATCATTTAAAATCTTATTTTTACATCTATGGACAGCAGAATCCCCTCACACGATGATTTTG
The DNA here is from genome assembly GCA_044463745.1 of Chitinophagaceae bacterium. Taxonomy (GTDB): domain Bacteria; phylum Bacteroidota; class Bacteroidia; order Chitinophagales; family Chitinophagaceae; genus Ginsengibacter. Next base: position 7,067 of record JBIQMB010000121.1, read on the forward strand.
TCAGAAGCATACTTGCCAATATTGGGCTGGCTATTTCCTATTTCAAAAATTTTCTTCCTGCTTCTTTGGTGGATAAACTGGATTTCTCCACCCTCGTACAATTACCTGAAACTTATCTCTCGGATGAGCTCAAAAAGACCATCTCCGACATTGTTTATTCATGCAGTCTCAAAGGCGGTAAATCAAGCATAAAAGTATGTTTACTGATAGAGCACAAGAGCTATTATGATAAAAACGCCATCATTCAAATTGGCAGTTACATTTTTTCTGCATTACTGAAACAAATCAAAAACAAAGAACCTCTGACTCTGGTAATACCTGTGCTTCTTTATCATGGAAAGCAAAAATGGGAATATCAGACCCTTGAAGATTTGTTTTCCGGATTGGATGATGAACTAAAACCTTTTCTGCCTTCATTTGATTACATATTCACGAATCTGGGTTCGCTGACCGACGAGCAAATCGAATCCCTGAACAATAAGTTTTTGACAGCGTCGTTTCTCGCATTGAAACATGCCTTTGATAAACAATGGTTTGAAGGCAACGCGGAGAAACTATTCTTTCTTGTCGAAAAGGAGGAGCCGGGGCTGAAAAAGAAGCTCATATTTTATGTTTTTAGCCGTGGGCAAATACCGAAAAATGTTTTAAATTCGTTATCGGAACCTATAAAATCGGAAGTTATGAACACATTTGATGTATATTTTGAAAAAGGTGTAGCAAAAGGACGGGAGGAAGGAATGGAGAAAGGAATGGAAAAAGGGAAGATTGAGGTTGTACGCAACCTGATTGCCAAGCTCGGCTTTACTGATAAACAAGCTGCTGAGGTTGCCGAGGTTTCTACTGATTTTGTAAGAAAGGTGCGAGCTGAGTTGGAAAGAAAATAAAAACCATCAATCGGGATTAATCCCGAGATATCAACATCTATGGACAGCAGGATCCCCTCACACGATGATTTTGTCAGAAGCATACTTGCCAATATTGGGCTGGCTA
>JBIQMB010000122.1:0-8056 GCA_044463745.1 Chitinophagaceae bacterium
TCACTGGTACTATGTATAGTGATGTTTGTGTGGATGATTATGTGGCACGTGTATGGAAAACAAAACCCATCAAGCACCACTTACAGAACCAGTACCGTCGAGTTTGCCAAGCTTGGAGAAGCCTATATCAAGCAAAACATGATCGGGGTGGATAACGGAATTCCGATTGTGAGACCCGAACCAAACAGTGACGTATTCATCGTAAGTGAAATGTGGCGGTGGAGTCCTGTATTGATTCTGCAATTAGACCAGTCGTACAAGTTTCATATATCCTCAAAGGATGTGATGCACGGGTTTTCCATCCAGCCGGTGAATATGAACTTTCAGGTTTATCCCGATTACGACTATGTGCTCACTTTTAAACCAACTGAAACGGGCGAATACAGGGTTATATGCAATGAGTTTTGCGGCATTGGCCATCATACCATGATTGGACGGATCGTCGTCATCGAAAAAGAAGAAGACCTAAAATTATATGGTTTCGAAAATCTGAAAAAAGCACCGACACCTGTGGAGGTTAAGAAAGATGAACCACTCACCGAAGCGGAACTGGTTTTACTGGGCGAACAGGTTTATACCCTGAAGGGATGTGCTGCATGCCACAAAACCGACGGTACCAGCCTTCTTGCACCTGCGTGGAATGGCTTGTTTGGTAAAACAGAAAAGGTAAAGGAGAACGGGAAAGTAATTGATGTGGTAGTAAATGAAGATTACATCAGAGAGTCAATCAAAGAACCGCAACGGAAAATAACGGTTGGTTTTGAGAACACGCCCATGCCTGTTTTTCCGGTAACTGATGCAGAAATTGATCAGCTAATAGCCTTCATAAAATCATTAAAAAACTAACGCTAAATATTTTTAGAGATGATATTTCGTACATGCGATATTACAGGATTTAAAGTTGATCTTCGATCCGAAAAACTGATCAGATGGAACGCCATCTTTGCAGTTATATCCCTGTTGCTGGCTGTAACGGCGGCTATCCTGCTGGTATTCACCCGGTATCAACCCGTTCATTTGTTAGGGGCCGAATGGTACTACCGGTTGGTTACCTTTCATGGACTAAATGCGCTGATATTCTGGATCATCTTTTTCGAAATAGCCGGGTTATATTTTGCCTCCACCGTTGTATTAAATACCCGGTTTTGCGCGCCCAAATGGGGTTGGGTTGCCTTTTGGCTTATGGTTGCCGGGCTGGTGATTTCTAATTTTATGATCCTGATTGGTCAGGCTGATGTAATGCTGACCTCTTATACCCCGCTTAAAGCTCACCCATTGTATTATCTTGGGGTTATACTCTTTGCCGTAGGGGCTTTGTTGGCGATTGTGTTATTCTTTGGAAATCTGATGATAGCGCGTCGTGATAAAGCATACGGTGAATCCATGCCACTTTTTACCTACGGAATGATGACCGCTGCTATCATTGCAGTCATTACACTGGCGTCTGGTGCACTCATTTATATACCAACTTTTTTATGGTCTATGGGGTTGGTAGATAATGTAGATGCCGGCATGTATAAACTGATCTGGTGGGGCCTGGGTCATTCATCGCAGCAGATCAATGTGGCGGCCATGGTTTCCATCTGGTATATGACCTCTTTTTTAGCCGTTGGTGGCACATCCATCAATGAGCGGGTATCCAGGTCTGCATTCGTGCTGTATATTCTTTTCATTTGCCTGGCATCAGCCCATCATCTTTTAACAGACCCGGGTGTGAGCAGCGCATGGAAGGTGTGGAATACAAGCTATGCCATGTATTTAGCAGTGCTGGCTTCCATGATTCACGCATTTGCGGTTCCGTCCTCTTTCGAATCTGCACAACGAAGATGGGGGTATAACAAAGGTCTGTTTCAATGGCTATCGAAAGCACCTTGGGGCAACCCGGCTTTTTCGGCGGTAATCCTTGCTATTATTGGGTTTGGTTTTATCGGGGGCACTACCGGCGTCATCTTTGGGATGGAACAAACGAACATTATCGTACATAACACCATTGCTATCCCCGGCCACTTTAAGGGTACGGTTGTGATCGGTACTACGCTCACTTTTATGGGAATTACCTATTATTTGATTCCGCTCATTTTCAGGAGAAAAATCGTGGGTTTTAAATGGGCACAGTGGCAGCCATGGTTGTTTTTTATCGGCATAGCTTTATTGTCTATTTCGATGATTGTGTTGGGGCAATTGGGAGTGCCGCGCCGCCATTGGGATACTTCTTTCTCAGGCGGGCCATTCACTTACAATTTTAATCCTGCAGTTGACTTTTTCTGGGCACTGATGATGTTGGGCGGAAGTATTGCGTTTTTAGCCACCATCATCTGGATTGTTCAGGTTGTGATTTCTGTTTTCTTTGGGCCACGGGTTAATGGTCCGCAGGATATGCAGCTTACCATCTCTCCCCTGGCGCCCAAAGCTAAGAGTCACAAGGGGTTCGAAGCTCCGGGCACGCTGGCTTTGACCATGATATTCCTTCTTGTTTTCATTGCGCTATTCTTCCTTAACTGGAAATGGCTGGCTGCTACCTGGAATGTGAACTAAGATTGGATGAAGAAAAATATGAAATGAATTAAAAATAAAAATGAAATTTAAAGTTTTATGGATTCCAGTTTTATTGCTTTTGTTATGCGGGTTTGATTTTCCTAATGAAAAGAAATTTCTGGCACAAAAGATTGCCAATATCCATGTGTGGGACGGCAAGGGGCATACCTTTGAAATCTATGATATCCTGGGCGAAAAACCACTCATTATTTCTCCCGTTTATACCAGGTGTCGTTCTATCTGCGGTGTGATTAGTAACGGAGTACAAACAGTCATTAATCAATTAAAAGAAAGCGGTGAGGAGTTCAATGTCATTAGCTTTTCGTTCGATAGCAGCGACACACAGGCCGACCTGGCTTCTTATGAAAAAAGGTGGAAAATGGACGGCATGCAATGGCGAACCTTATCGGCTACATCAGCAGATATAGGAAGGCTGATGTCGTCCATTGGCTACCAATATGATTATGATTCTGCAACGGGCGAGTTTAATCACCCGTCTATTCTGATCGTGGTTAGCCCATCAGGAAAAATATCGAGATATATTTATGGAGTTAATCCGTCAGGCAGGGACTTAAGAGTGGCCGTAATGGGTGCCATGGCAGAAAAGACGAGACCCGGAATCTTTAAAGGATTCATTCTGCGATGCCTGAGATATGATGCAGCTTTAAAGACTTATAAGATCGATTGGCGCTGGATCATTTCCACATCCGCCGGCTTAATCATGGTAAGCCTGATGACGTGGCTGTTTATAAAATCGTTTATCGTTTCTAAAAAACCTTATGAACAAACAACCTGATATACCCGTAGGGACCAAAGAATATACGCGCGGCCAGCAGCTTTTCCAAAAATTTGGCGCTGTCTTCAGCCGTGTTTATTCCACAGAGTTAAACCCAATATACAACCTGGGCAGTCTGGCAATTCTGCTATTCATTATTGCCTGCATCTCGGGCATTTATGTTTTCATCTTTTACAACATCAACCCGCGCCATGCGTGGGATTCGGTCGAGGCTATCTCTAACAATTTCTTCAACGGATGGATGAGAAGTATTCATCGCTATTCATCCGATTTACTGATTATTTTCATCCTGCTTCACATGATTCACACCATCATCACCTCTAAATTTAAGAGACTGGTGTCGTGGATAAGCGGGGTTATTTCTTTTTTAATTGTTGTTTTGATCGGTGTTACCGGGTTCATCCTGGTATGGGATCAAAAGGCGAAACTTACGGGTTATCTGACGGCTCGTTTATTTAGTGCACTTCCAATATTTGATCCATCCATTGCCGGTGCTTTTTTAATGAATGACCTATCCACAGTTGGCGGATTTTTTAAAGTGGCTTTGTTTGGACACATTGCGTTATCTCTGGTAACCGTTATCGTGATCTGGATTCATGTGCTTCGCATTTCTAAGCCCAAACTTTTTCCACCCAAAAAATTGATTATATACGCTTGCATTGCCTTGGGTATAATATCTCTTGTCTTTCCGGTACACAGCGATCCTCCGGCTCAGGCGTCGAATCTTCCGTTAAACACAACTTTCGATTGGTATTATTATTTCGGATACTATTTGATGAAATTATTTACCGTAAATCAGAACTGGATGATCCTGATCGGGTCCGGTATTTTATTAAGTGTATTGCCATTTATTATTAAAAGAAAAAACAGGCCGCCTGTTCATATTGACCTGGAAAAATGCGATGGATGTAATTTATGTTCTTACGATTGTCCTTACGAAGCGATTGATATGCTGATTCATGATGGAAAAAGAAAGGCGATTCTTTCGCCCGACAAATGTGTGGGTTGTGGTATCTGCATCGGGTCGTGCGATGAACACGCTATTTCGCATTCAATGTTTCCCGAGTTGAAATTATTTCCTGATAAAAAAGCGGATCTGACAGTTTTTAGTTGCAGTTATTTTCCTGAACCCGAGGTTCCCGATGGCCTGGAAGTACAGCATTACCGGGTTCCCTGCATCGGTAGTGTGATGCCCAAAGATGTACAGGAGATGTTGGAAAACAATAGCGAAAAGGTGGCGTTGCTTAGTTGTGAAGACTGTTATTACCGGCTGGGCAAAACCTGGACACTCAACAGATTCCTCCGAAAAAGAGCTCCGTTGTTTTCAAAAAAATATGATGCTTCAAAGGTGAAACTTTTCACCATTAATAAGTATAGTAAAGAGAAACTGGCAGCTTTTTCGTCAGAAAATACGCCAAATGAAAAAGGTCCGGGTCAATTGAATGTGGATGATTATCAAAAGATCAATCCCATTGTTTCTACGTTGATTCTGGTTGCGCTCTTTGCGTTAATGATTCCCCTTAGCAGTACCGTTGTGCGCTTCTTTAATCCGGAAGAAAAAATGCTGTTCGTCAATTTTAAATACATCTCTTCACCTATGGAGTATGAGCAAAACAGGTCGGCGGCCAAACATATGCAGTCGCTATCGCCGGTGGTCAAGAAGAGAAGCCCTGTTTTATTGTGTATTTATTCAGCAAAGGATAATTCGGTAATCTTAGAAAAAGAGTATGTACCCCGGGGTGTGCGGCAGGATATAGCTATGTTTATTTATGAGGAAATGAAGCTCGCAGACGATTTTGTAAATATTGAATTGAAGGAGACCGCTTTTCCGGATAAAACTTTCAGGTTGGATAATGTCGGTTTGAAAAAGGGTGATGGCACCTTCGTAATATTAAAAGATGGCAACCTAACGCTGTCGTCCGGTAAAAATGAAGACTGACAGTGGAAATAAGATCTTCCTTATCGAATTATTGCTGCTACTTTAACTTAATTCAGTTCTTCCTTATATTCTGATTTCAGGCGTTTTAAGCGTTTCTCATTTCGGAGCCAGGTGGTATGGGTTATCAAAAAAGCGATGATTAGTGCGATGATGACAAAAACAAGGCCGAGCCAAGGACCACCGGTATTCCAGAGGTTGGTGAATAACCGGGATAGGAAAAATAAAACGAAAAAGATGATTACGCTCCACCCCAGTATGTAGCTGATGTATAAGCCTGCACGACTGCCTTTGCGCTGGTCTTCCCAGTACTGAATAAATCTTCTGTCGTCCGGTTTCAACTCTTTTTCCATTGTATTATTCGGCCATCATTTCCAAAACAAGCTGGATAATGGATTCTGTATTTGGCTTGCTGAAATAATCTCCGTCTGTACCATAACCCGGACGATGTGCTTTTCCGGTAAGCGTACGGGGCGCCACATCCAGCCAGCGATAACCGCCCTGTTCTTCCATCACTTTATTAAACATGTAGGCCGCTGCCCCACCCGGTACATCTTCATCAACAAATAAAATGCGGCTTGTTTTCTTGAGCGATTCAAGAATCGTGTGGTTGAGGTCGAAGGGTAATAACGTTTGAACGTCGATAATTTCGCAACTAATACCGGATTGGGCTAAGAAGTTGGCGGCTCTGCCTACATTTCTTAAAACTGAACCGTATGAAACAATTGTAATGTCATCTCCTTCACGCAATATTTCCGGAATACCCAGCGGTACTTTAAACTCACCCAGGTTAGAGATCAATTTTTCTTTTAGCCTGTATCCGTTCAGGCATTCAATAACCAAAGCGGGATCGTTGCCTTCCAGAAGCGTATTGTACATGCCTGCTGCACGCGTCATATCGCGAGGTACACATACATACATACCGCGCAGCGAATTAATGATCATGCCCATCGGCGAGCCACTGTGCCAGATGCCCTCGAGCCGGTGACCCCGCGTGCGTATGATAACCGGTGCACTTTGTTTGCCAAACGTTCTGAAATGCGTAGTGGCAATATCGTCACTCAGGGTTTGAATAGCATACAGTAGGTAATCCAGGTACTGAATTTCGGCAATAGGACGCAGGCCCCTCAACGCAAGACCCAGGCCCTGGCCGGCAATGGTATTTTCGCGAATGCCCGTATCGAAAATGCGGAACTCTCCGTACTTCTTTTGCAGTCCGCTGAATCCCTGATTCACATCACCGATATAGCCAACGTCTTCACCAAATGCCACCACCTTCTTGTTATTTGCAAATAATTGGTCGAAGTATTTATTCAGAATTTCATAACCATTAAGGGAGGGTGCATTATCAGAAATAATCGCCGGCACCGGTTCCACTTTCAATGCAGATTTCGGCCCTTCATTATACAGATGCGTATTGTAAAGCTCTTTATTTTTATGTTGAAGACTGTTGTAGTAATCCACTACTTCTCCAATCTTACTCCTGTCCGTATCGTGGTGATAAATGAATGTGGACAGTGTTTTCATGACATTTTTCCGAACGGGCTCATTCAATGAAGCCAGATCGTCGGATAAGTTTTTGGCCATGGCCTGATTGGTGGAAGCCCCGGCCTGAGCTAACAGTTCAAGTACTTTTTTTACCTGATCTTTAATTGGATCCAAATAGTTTTTCCAGGCGATGTTTCTCTTTTCTTTCACGAACTTCTTAGAGTCAATTTCAATCTGCTCTAATTCTTGTTCATTTGCCAGCGCGTTGGCCAGAATCCACTCCCTCATTTGCTTTTTACAATCCCATTTCCGCTCCCACTCCAGTCTTTCAGGGGTCTTGTATCTTTCATGGCTACCGGATGTGCTGTGGCCCTGCGGCTGGGTCACTTCCTGCACATGGAATAGAGCCGGGGTGTGGGTTTCGCGGATATGCGCAATGGCTGATTCCAGTATTTCGCACATTCCTGCATAATCCCAGGCCTTCAGTTTATAGATGTTTATGCCATTGGAATGGTCTGTTTTCTGAAAGCCGGATATAGCCTTTGATATAGATCCCTTAACCGTTTGAAGTTTGGTGGGCACCGAAATACCGTATCCATCATCCCAGATAAATACGGCCAGCGGCACCTGACGAACGGCTGCTGCATTCATGGTCTCCCAAAATACACCTTCGGAGGTAGCGCTATCTCCGATAGTGCAGAAGCAAACCTCATTACCGTTTTGGCTGAGTTCAGATAGGGAGCTCAAATCTGCATTTTCCCTAAAAAGCTTCGAGGCCGATGCCAGGCCCAGAGCCCGCGGCATTTGTCCGCCCGTAGGTGCTATATCGGATGAAACATTTTTAAGTTCGGCCAGGGGCAACCAATTCCCATTTTCATCTACATTGGGTGTGGCAAAATGAGAGTTCATCTGTCTGCCGGCGCTAAATGGATCGTGCTCAATATCCGGGTCAGCATAAAGTTGTGCAAAAAATTGTTCAACAGTTGCCAGCCCGGCTGAAAATACAAAGGTCTGATCGCGGTAATACCCTGCTCTAAAGTCGCCCGGCCTGAAAAATTTGGCCATTGCTACCTGAGGCACCTCTTTCCCATCTCCAAAAATTCCGAACTTGGCCTTGCCGGTTAAAACCTCCTTTCTGGCAAGCAAACTGGCCTCACGGCTTATGCATACTGTTCGATAATCATCGAGAACCGTTTGTCTGAATCGATCGAAAGATAAGTTCTCTAAAAGATTTTCCGTGGTATTAGTGGATTCCATAAATGCAAAATTATTGATTAAAACCGAAGGTTTGTTAAATTATG
>JBIQMB010000123.1:0-8040 GCA_044463745.1 Chitinophagaceae bacterium
GTTGGACAGTGGCTCAAAAAACGGAAATCCCGAATACGGCGAGTGTGGAGGTTGTAGCACTTAAAGATGGCAGATGGGCTTTTATTGGAAACGTATTGACGGATGGAAGACATCAGATAAGTTTATGGCTCTCAAGTGATGAAGGAGCAACATGGGATACAAAGATGATGTTGGAAAATGAACCGGCGGGAGAAGGCAGCTTTTCCTATCCATCTATGTTTCAGGACGATGCCGGTAATATTCATATTTCGTATTCATGGCAGAAAGGTGGCAACCAAAAATCAATAAAGTACGTCGTTATAGATCCAAACGTAAAATAAATAATCGCTGTTGTTATGAGAAAGTTACTCTGTTTCACCCTGCTGCTGGCAGGTTATCTGGCAGGACAAGGTTCACCTGCAGATTCTGTTTTCTATCAGCCGGTTTCTGTACAGTATGTGTTTCATGAATCATTGGCCGGTGCCAGTACTAAGAAAGTTGTCGTAGATTACAATGGAGTGGTTTATGTGCTGACCGATAAAGGGGTAGGGAGGGTATTTGAAAAAAAGATTATCAAGGATTTGCTTTACAGGCCGCTGCAAGACAGGATTCCGAATGATATAGCAGTGCAGTCAGGAACGGGTTTTCTTTATTATTTATATGATGATGTGATTCTGTCCAATGCACGTGCCGGAACCATTTCTATTCCAGTACCATCAACGGATTTCACATTGTTATCTGTTTTAGAAAACGGATCTGTGCTCCTTGCGGCTAAGAATAAAGTTATGGTTTATCAGGCCGAAAAATGGAAGAACATAGCCCTTCCGGATGAAGGAATAGTGAATGTTTATAGTGACAAAAACCAGTTTTATATTTTGACGGATAAGGCAGTGTATCGCATCAAAGGGGAGAAATCGGAGATACTACATAAAGGAGAAAACCTCCGGGCGATGGATATTCGAAATAATGACATAGCGATCGGAACTTCAATGGGTTATTATACGATTGATAAGAATAGTGGGAAAATCATAAATCCGGTGAAAACAAAGATCCCGATTCAGGCTGTAGGTTATCTGTTAACTGTGGATAATCAACTATGGACAGGAAGTGATCATGGCGCGTTTATGGAAAAGCCCGATGGCCGGTTCGATTATTATGCATCGCGGAGATGGCTGCTTGAAGATAAAATTACAGGCATGGCTAAGGGAAGAGCCGGCGAAATTTATTTCTTAAATCCCACAGGGTTGAGTGAGATTTCATTTCAGCCGGAGAGTTATCATGAAAAGGCTGTTTACTATCAGAATAAAATAAGGCAACGCCACATACGGTATGGATTTATTGCTGAACTGCGGCTAAAAACTCCGGGAGATCTGAACACTGCTGAGATGATAGATACGGATCATGATGGGCTGTGGTCATCTTTCTATCTGGGTAGCCAGGCATTTAGGTATGCGGTTACCAAAGAAGAAATAGCAAGGGAACACGCATGGGAAACTTTTGAAGCTTACGAAAGACTTATATCTATAAATCCATTGAAGGGTTTTCCTTCCCGAACCTTTGAGCGGACTGGGTTTAAAGTCTCCGATCCTACAGCATGGCGGTTGGGTATAGATACAGCCTGGGAGTGGAAGGGAACCACCAGTAGTGATGAATTTGTAGGTTACATTTTTGTGGCGGCATTGATGGATCAGTTTATAGCAAAAGGTAAGGAGGAAAAGAAAAGAGTGGCTGATTTTATGGATAAAATTCTGACGCACATTATTGAGAACGATTACAACTTTGTAGATATTGACGGCAAGCATACTCGTTGGGGTAGGTGGCACCCCGATTATATTAATGGATATGCCAAAACGATAAGCGACAGAAAACTGGGAGCAACGCATTTGATAGCCGGTCTGCAGCTTGGTTATGCATTGACGCGGAAGAAGATTTATAAAGACGAAGCCTTTCGTATGATGAAGGATGACGGATATCTGGAAAATATTATGATTAGTCCGTACAACATCAAAGCCACCGAAGGATATTTTTATGATGACACCGATATGGGAATTGGCCCCTGGAATCACTCGGATGATGAGATGGAATTTTTATCCTATTGGGTCTTGTATCATTATGCATTTGACAAAGACCTCCAAAAGCAGTATGGGAAGGCTATTCAGGAATTTTGGCAGATCGAACTGCCGGAGAGGCATCCGGTGTGGAACCTGATAACCTATGGTACAGAAGGATCGTTCGATAAGGAATCAACGCTTTGGTATTTGCGCGAATTTCCGAAGGACTTGATTCGCTGGGATTTTAAAAATTCGATCAGAAAAGATCTTGACTTTATGGAACCCAATTTCCGAATGCAATATACCAGGGAAGTGTTATCTCCACGCGAACGTGTAACTCACCGGTACAACGCTAATGAGTTTATCCTTGATGGAGGAAGCGGAGGAGCACGGGAATTGACCGGCGCCGAATATTTACTTCCATACTGGATGGCCAGGTATCTGAAAGTTCTTTAGCGAAACCCTTTATGGTAAAGCATAAGCCGGTACGACAGAGTAGGTATTCAAAAAGCGGAATCGTTAAATAAACGTTTCATTCGGGATTGTCTTATTTGCGCAAAGAAGCGTTTATCTTTTCTTCCGTTTCCTGGTCCGAAATTATTTCAGGTACGAATTTCTTGCCCAGAAGAGCTTCGTACAATTCTATATACCTGCCCCGGATGGTGGCAATCCGTTCCTCTGTCATTTCGGGCACCCGCTCGCCTTCCTTTCCCATAAAATCGTTATCGATCAGCCATTCCCTTACGAATTCTTTGCTGAGTTGCTTTTGCTTCAGTCCCTTCTGTTGGTTCTCAGCAAACCCTTCGGCATAAAAATACCTTGAACTGTCGGGTGTGTGTACCTCATCCATCAGGTATATCCTGTCGTTAAACCTGCCAAATTCATATTTCGTATCCGCCAGAATCAATCCCCGGCCGGCTGCGTATTCCTTTCCTTTTTTGAAGAGCGCCAGCGCATAATTTTCTATGATCTGGTAGTCCTCAGCGTTTATGATACCCCGGCTTATAATTTCTTCTTTACTGATGTCTTCATCATGCCCCTCCTCCGCTTTGGTACTGGGAGTAATAATCGGCGTTTCGAAGAAATCATTTTCCTGCATCCCATCCGGGAGGCTCACCCCGCAAATCTGTCGCTTGCCACCCTGATAAACGCGCCAGGCGTAACCAGATAAATTGCCGCGAACGACCATTTCGACTTTAAAAGGTTTACATAATTTGCCGATGGAAACATTAGCTGCGGGTGTATCTTCGAGCCAGTTAGGGCACACGTCTGCCGTCATCCTTAGCATAAAAGCAGCTATCTGATTCAGAATTTGACCTTTTTGAGGAATGGGTTCAGGCAGGATAACATCAAAAGCTGATATTCTGTCTGTGGCAATCATCACTACCGTTGAGTTGTTGAGATAATATACATCTCTGACCTTGCCGCGGTAAAATGAAGTCTGGCCTGCAAAGTGGAATGGCGCCATGGAGAAGAATTGAGGCAACAAAAGTAAATGCAAGCAACAAAAAACCGATCATTTTTTTATTGTTAAAAACCTGTTAGAGAGGCTGTATGAAATTATTATTAAAAAAAATTTTTTAAACATAGGGAACAGTTATATATTGCTGAACTATAAACCAAAAAATGAAGTCTATGAGAAAGGTTTTTCACTTTACCTTATTATCGACAGCCCTACTGTTTTTTACCTCCGGGTATGCGCAGGAAACCATAAGAGGAAGTGTTTCCAACGCCAGTACCGGGCTGCCAGTGCCGGCTGTATCTGTTACAGTCAGTGAATCCGGAGAAGGAACATTCACCAATGATAACGGAGAATTTTCACTTAAAACAAACAGGAAATTCCCTGTTACTTTAAATTTCAGTTCCATTGGATTTGAATCCCTCACAAGAACGGTCAATTCCGCATCCGAATTCATTTCGGTAAGTCTTACCCCGGCTTCAGTTCTCGGGCAGGAAGTAGTGGTATCAGCTACGCGTACGCCCTCCAGAATTCTGGAATCGCCTGTAACCATTGAAACAATCAATGAACGGGAGATCGTGAATGCTGCAGCGCCCTCTTACTACGATATTGTAGGAAAACTCAACGGAGTGGATATGGTAACCGCTTCGCTGACTTTTTCATCACCAAGTACCCGAGGCTTTAACGGAAGTGGTAACCTTAGGATGAATCAGATCATGGACGGAATGGATAACCAGGCTCCCGGCTTAAACTTTTCGGTAGGAAGTATCATCGGCCTTACCCAGTTGGATGTGGCCAGTGTAGAACTTTTGCCCGGTGCATCTTCGGCTCTTTATGGCCCCGGTGGTATGAACGGAGCGCTATTGATTAATAGTAAGGATCCCTTCAAATACCAGGGTTTTTCTTTTGATTTGAAAACCGGTATGATGAACATCGATAACCCAAGCCGTAAGACCTCTCCTTATTATGACTGGACATTCAGATATGCGAAGAAGGTTTCAGAAAAGTTTGCGTTCAAATTGAACGGCCAGCTTGTACAGGCAAAAGATTGGGTAGGCGATGATTACCGCAATTACAAACGAACCGGTACTTCGGGACAAATCATACCCGGAACCCGCGAAACCGATCCTAACTATGATGGTATTAATGTATATGGAGATGAGACAACCGTAAACATCAGGACATTCCTGGATGGGGTAGCAGATAAAATTCCTTTTTATGCGCCTTACATTCAGTCGCTACCGTCAGTAATTTCTGTATCCAGAACCGGGTATAAAGAAAAGGATATTTTGAATCCGAATACTTTGAATATAAAATTCAGCGGACAAATTAGTTATAAATTATCCAACCTCACGCAGTTTAACCTGGCAGGATATTTCGGGACAGGTAACACGGTTTATACAGGAAGTGATCGTTATTCCTTACTCAATTTGAAAATAGCACAGTACAAGGCCGAAGTGATCAATCCGCGCTGGTTCCTGAGGGCATATACCACCCAGGAAAATGCCGGTGAATCCTTCAACGCAACGGTTACAACCCGATTGACAAATGAGGCCTGGAAGAAAACGGCTACCATGAATGAATTCGGGAAGCCGGATATTCAGCCTACTGATTGGCTGTATCAATATGGCATGGCATTCCTGAATGGTAAAATAAATGGACTTTCAGATTTTGACGCGCATACTTCGGCCAGAGCCGTGGCAGATGTAGGAAGGCCTGAGGCAGGATCGGCGCAGTTCAAAAAATTATTTGATAAAGTGAGAAGCATTCCTATTTCAAAAGGAGGTGGATTGTTTGTGGATAAAACAGATCTGTACAACTTTGAAGGACAGTATGATTTTTCTGAATCCACGGGAGCCGTTGCAGATATTTTGTTAGGAGGTAATTATAAAAGATATGTGTTGAATTCGGAAGGTACACTCTTTGCCGACTCAACCGGAACCATTCCTATTAATGAGTACGGAGCATACATTCAGGCTACAAGAAAATTCTTGAATGAGCGCCTTACCCTGATTGCTTCGGGACGTTATGATAAGAATGACAATTTCGACGGCAAATTTACACCGCGTGTTTCCATGGTTATTAAGGTAGCTCAGGATAACAACATCCGCCTTTCGTACCAACAGGCTTACCGCTTTGGCAGTACGCAGCAGCAGTGGATCAACCTGAGGGTAGGAGGCGGTACTGCCTTGATCGGAGGTGTACAGGCCTTCAGGAAGTTCTATCACTTTGATACCAATCCGGTTTACTCAGTTAATCTGACAACCGGCCAGGCAACCAAGGCTGATCTGAAAAAATTCAAGGCTGAAACCGTTAGTTCTTTCGAAGGCGGATATAAAGGATTGATTGCTGATAAGCGCTTGCTAATTGACTTGTACGGATACTTCGGCACCTACAGAGATTTCATTACCCGTCCGGTTTATGCACAGTCGGTAAATGGAGATCCGTCTGTATTTGCCGACCCGGCTACACTGGCTGCAAATATGGGCGATCCGGATAAAATTACTGTGTTTTCAATTCCGCAAAACGTAGAAGGAGACGTAACAACCTACGGATATGGTCTTAGCATGACGTATCTGTTTAGAAAGAATTTTACATTGGAAGCCCAGCTTTCATCCGATAATCTGGAAGGTGTTCCCGAAGGTTTTATAGCCGCTTTCAATACGCCCAAATACAGATGGGGAGCCACCTTTGCCAACAGTGGATTTGGTTATCAAAACCGGTACGGCTTCAGACTTGTGTACAGGTGG
Organism: Chitinophagaceae bacterium; assembly: GCA_044463745.1. GTDB lineage: Bacteria > Bacteroidota > Bacteroidia > Chitinophagales > Chitinophagaceae > Ginsengibacter. The sequence continues at coordinate 6,240 of JBIQMB010000123.1, forward strand.
CAGGATAAAATGGATTACCAGAGCGATTTTGGAAATGGAGTTGTTCCAGAGTTTCAAACCCTCGATGCGCAGTTGAGCTACAAATTTCCTGAGCAAAAGGTTATGTTGAAACTTGGTGGAACAAACATTCTCAACCAGTATTACATCAACGGTATTGGTAATGCTAAGGTAGGCGGATTGTATTACGTTTCTATCGGATACAATTTATTTTAAACAGAATTCTATCTATTTAAAACATTGGATATGAAAAAGAATAAATTAAATATTTCCTTACTCTTCAGCCTTGCGCTGATGGTAAGTGCGGTGCTCGTTTTGAATTCGTGTAATAAGGCTTTACCCGATGCAGTGCCGCTACCTAAAAAAGAACTAAACCCTGGAGTAACCCAAACCATTGGGGATAAGATTTCAACGGATGCCAACTACTCCATCTATCTGGCAGTGATGAAGAAAACAGGATTGCTGGCAAAGCTTTCCAATCCGGAGACAAGATATACCGTCTTTGCACCTACCAATGAAGCCTTTGTCCGCAGCGGTATTCCCTCTGCTGCCGTGATAGATGCGATGCCCGCCGCTACTGTAGCAGCCATCGGTATGTACTCTGTCCTTCCCGGACATCAGTATTTGTCCACAGATTTTTCGGCTGATTTTCCAAGCCAGCAATTGCCGACGGCTCTTAAAATCGGAGACTTACCGGGCACACCGCTGCCTTATCAGATGACTATTTTCCCTTCTAAACAAAATGGATTTTGGGTAAATACAATTCCGATTGTAGCAACGGATCAAAAGTTTGCCAATGGCGTTATTCATAATCCTTATGCGCTGATAGCACCCCCTTCGCAAGTACTTAAGGATATGATTTACAGCGATCCGAATCTTTCATACTTCAAAGCCGCTGTAGCCCGTGCTGATAGTGGCCAGGCAGAAGATAAAAAGTTTGATTTCCTATTGGGATATGCTGCCACCAATATGACCCTGCTGGTGCCGAATGACGACGCCATGAAGACAACGTTATTTGGGATGGTTTATGCCGGTCTGTTGGCGCAGAATATGCCCCAGCCGGATGCATTTGCTACCGCAACGGCTTTGACTTCTACACCAGCCGTTTTCAGTAATCCTGCACTTTATACTGTAATAACACCAGCCACCATCAGAGGTTTGCTGGGATATCATTTTTTGGCTATTGAAAGAGGGAGCAAAGGCTATATGCCTGACCTGAGAGCATTTCAGAACAACTTTTCTCCAACTCCTACATACTACAAAACCCTGGTTAATGGTTCGGTACCCGCTCACCCGGGAATATTAGGAAAGGTTACATTTACTTCCGGTGCTGTTACGGGATTAACCTTCACGGGTATGGGAACATTTCCTCCGGGAGGTGCGCCGTTTTCGGCTGACCCTGCAAATGTGGTTTCAGGAAATCACCTTGCTGTCAACGGAATATACCATGTGATAGACAAAGTGTTGTTTCCACAATAAGATTTTATATGTTTAAAATTGTGAGCCCGGACATGTGCCGGGCTTTTTTTTTGTCCGGCGAAATGAGTTTTTCAGAGTGGGACAGAGTGGATTCGGGTGGCTTGGAATGGTTTGAAGTGGTTTGGAATGGATTAAAAAGGCTTGAAGTGGCTCTGAGTGTCTTAGAATGTATTGGAGTGATACGAAGTGGTTTAGAAAGGGGTAGAATGGGGTTGAGTGGTTTGAGGAGGCTTAATCCGGATTTTGCTCCCGCGACAAAAGATCTGTTGAATTTAAATCATGAAACTCAGGATGCCGTTTTCAGTTGTGAGAATCGTGGATGTCA
>JBIQMB010000124.1:0-8009 GCA_044463745.1 Chitinophagaceae bacterium
ATATAATTACAACCCGGGAGTGTATGAAAACTACAATTATCGTACGCAGAGTGATAAAATTACGGCACGTATCGATTGGAATATCAATGGCAAAAATACATTCACGCTTAAATACAATTACCTGAAATCGCTCAGAGATATAGTGCCAAGTAACAGCGGTGCTATAGGTAGCCGGCAACCCAGTAATTTCGGATTGCCATTTAGCGGGGCTGGCTATACCATCAATAATAATTTCAATATTGTCATAGCAGAACTAAACACAAGAATGAGCAATAAAACCAACAATAAACTACAGGTGGGTTACAATGCTATTCGGGATTTCCGATCCTCTTTGGGAAGCGGCAATTTTCCTCTGGTAGATATCTTGAACGGTATGGGGCAGACTTATACAAGTTTTGGTTATGAACCGTTTACCTACAACAACCTGCTACATACAAATATTTTTCAGGTATCCGATATCTTCACTTACTATACCGGTAGCCATGAATTAACCTTTGGTACCCAGAACTACATAAAGAGTTTTGTAAACGGTTTTGCACCGAATTATGAGGGATTGTATGTTTTCAATAACATGACTGATTTTTACAACAGTGCCATTAACGGTGCACCAACTGCTCAATCTTATTCGATCTCTTATTCACTGCTTAAAGACGGTGAATTTCCATTTGCTCGTGTGGGAGCTACAGAGTTAGGTGTTTTTGCGCAGGATAAATGGAGGTTGAAAAACAATTTTACCCTTACGTATGGTCTGCGAGTAGATGCGCCCATTTACCGTAATAGTTTTGAAACCAATCCAAATGTACCGGATCTGACTTTCAGAGATGGTAAACATTATGACCTTGGGCAAAAGCCGGGAACCAATCTGTTATTTTCTCCACGGGTTGGCTTTAACTGGGATGTGAAAGGAGACCAAAAAACCCAGATTCGTGGAGGTATTGGTTCCTTTGCAGGTGCTCCTCCTTTTGTGTATATCAGCAACCAGGCAAGTAATAACGGCGTGCAATTCGGGTCATTTAAAAATTCGATTAATCCTGCAACGGGTAATCCTTATGTTTTTAATCCGGATATCAATGCTTACCGTCCTACCGTTACTTCAGCTAACACCTCATACAATCTGGCGATGACGGATAAACACTTCGGATATCCGCAGGTGGTTAAAACAAGTCTTGGAATAGATAGGAAACTTCCGGGCAATTGGGTAGTTACGGCTGAGTTTGTGTATAATAAAGATATTTGCGCAATCAATTTTGAGAATGTGAATTTGCCCTCTACCGGTACACCATTGGCGGGGCCGGATCCGAGGATGCGATTTTCATCTACCAAAATTTATTCTGGAGCAGGCGGTGCTTCTGTCACCAATCCAAACATCAGCAATGCTATTTTGATGAAGGATTATTCCAAGGGATACTCTTATTTCCTAACGTTACAGGTGCAGAAAACATTTAAGAATTTTTACGGGAGTGTGGCCTATACCAATAGTGTTTCAAAAAGTATAAATGACGGCGGCTCCATAGCTGCGGGCAACTGGAGGGATCGGCCGGTTAAGAATGACCCGAATAGTGCTGAGCTGGGATATTCCAATTTTTACATGCCCAACAGGGTTATTGCGCAACTATCTTATAAATTTGAATACGCTAAACATTTTGCAACTTCCTTTGGCTTTATCTTCGAAGCTGCGCCTGCCGGCGTAGCCTCTTATACCTATATCGGTGATGTAAATAATGATGGAACAGGCGGTAATAATGACCTGATGTACATTCCAAAGAATTCATCTGAAATCGTTCTTGTTCCTGTTAATACAGGAGGAGGTACAATTACAGACACCCGTACTCCTCAGATGATTTGGAACCAACTGAATAATTTTATCAATCAGGATCCTTATTTAAGCAAACACAGAGGTAGTGTGGCAGATAGAAATGCCGCTGTTTTGCCTTATTTCAAGCATCTGGATTTTAATGCCACGCAAGACTTTTATTTAAGGGCAGGCGGAAATAAACATACACTTAGACTTACCGTGGATATTTTTAATGTCGGTAATCTTATAAACCGTAACTGGGGTGTTGCAAAAACCTGGGCTACATCATTTAACACAAGTGCCAATGCAGCGAGCTTCCTTCGGTTCGAAGGTCTGGTAACCGATCCCGGTGATCCCAATGTCGGAAAGCCGCGGTTCTCATTCCCTTATCAGGATGCAGCTAATCAGATTCCTTTTACAGGAAGCTATATGGATAATCCAAATATTTTTTCACGTTGGCAGGGCCAGGTCGGAATTCGATATTTATTTAATTGATTTAATAAAAAAGTGTGATTATTTAAGCCCGGTTTCTTGACCGGGCTTTTTTTTCGCCCATCGTAAAGGGGGACTGGGTAAGGAAACTTTGTGTGCATTAGCCTTTGCTTTTTTCGTTGTTTTTGCGAAGCAAAAACGACCTATGCGCAAGTCTGAGGTGTCAGCGGGAGACCTTTTGCCGGCGGATTTATGGCTGTCATTACGCCAGTTTTTTGTCAGAACGAAGGGCAATCAATGAACCCGATGATAAACTTTAAGCAAATGGACCTCATTGATAGACAATCCGTGTTCAGCTCCCTTCGGGATTGTTATAATACATTTATTGTACCCGATTTCATCAGTGGTTATCAGGATTAAACCCTGTTCGGAGTTTTGAAACAAAATGGATTAAAACTTTCAAAAAAGACCGGGAACACAAAACCGGCACCTACAATTACCAATGATGTAAAACGATAGTGGGTTTAAGTGCCAGCGGCCCAGCCTTTTTGTAGAGGAATACTCAAGAGAGTTAGGCGCAAAACCTCGTGCAAGAAAAAGTGTTTTAAATTTGACGGCGTGCTGAGGGGAATTAAGTCTGATTCGGGCCGATTAACTATGAATGGTTCGGTGGAAGGTATTAATGTTTAAAAAGGCTTTTTTATGAATGATGACCAGGCCAGAATGGAGGTAAGTGGTAAACAGATTGTGCTATTTGATGGCATGTGTAATCTTTGCAGCGGTGCTGTTCAGTTCATCATCCGCCATGATCCGAAAAAACATTTCTACTTCGCTTCTCTTCAATCTGACACGGCAGAAAAATTATTGCAGAATGCTGTACCACCCAAAAAACGAGCAGATACAATTATGCTTATTAAGCATGGACGTGTCTATACCAAATCGGGAGCTGTATTGCGTATTAGCCAATATTTAAAGGGTGCCTGGAAGCTGGTCGTCATCTTCCTGATAATTCCACCCTTTATCCGCGATGGAATATATGACCTGATAGCCCGCAAACGTTACCAATGGTTTGGCAGAAGAAAAGAATGTATGATTCCTGCACCGGAATGGCAAGACCGTTTTCTATCCTGATTATTTTATATATTCTTGCTGCGTTTCTTCTCAATCTTCAAAAAAATCCAGTTCTGCAATAGCTAATGTTTTTTGCTCCCTTGCAGTTTTTGAAGGGGCTCGACATTACGCCATGATCCGTATAACGGCTTTGCCAAAGTACAAATCCATCGTGATGCTTAACGGTTAGAATCACTAATTTCATGCCTGCAGCTTTCATCGCAGCACACCACTGTTCAGTATGCAATTCTTTCAGGTCAAAAATTTTTGGATCTTCCATTCCGTTGCCCCATTCCATACGAGTAAAAGTGTTTGGGCCGATATGGATGAATGCTATAAATTCCTTTGCAGCGCTTCTAACTGATTGGCAGTGGGAACCACGTGTGCAGCCTTTTCTATGATCGTTTCCTTACTGTCGCCTGGATGAATGGCTATTGTATTTTGATAAGGGATAGATTGCGAATGGAACGCAACAAGATGTAAGAAAAAATATAGCAGATAGGAATGTCTTATTCATAGCACTCTCTTTTACATGTATTGTATTTTGTATAAAATAGAAATTGTTTTATTTGTCAAAGGAATAAAATCTGACCCAGTCTATCTCCATCTCTACCGGCAAATCAGAATCATTTACTTTACCAACCCAACTGCCTCCTAATTGCATATCAAGCAATAAGTAATGTGGCCCCTCCGAAAAAGGGAACTGATCTTTTTTATCTGTCTTTATTCTCGGGTACGAAAATGTTCGTTGATTATTTATGAAGAACACCAGACTGTCTTTGTGTTTTTCTACAGCGTAGGTATTAAATTCACCACGATTAATTTTTCCTGTGACTCCTTGTGGTGGGTTCTTTTTTTCGTTCAGCGTTATCGTATAATAAGAATGAACTGTTTGGTAGGCAATGGTATCAAAATTCAGGTGCTCCATTATATCAATTTCGCCTCCTTGTGGATATCGCCTGTCTTGTGCTAAAAGCCAGAAGGTCGGCCATGCTCCAGTAGCCTCCCCTAATTTAGCCCTGATCTCCAGACGGCCAAAACCGAATACCACTTTGTCTTTGGTATAAACGCCGCCGGTCAGATACGGAGAAGTGTCCTGCACCTGTGTTGTATTGAGTAATCCTCTTAAAATCAATTTTCCGTCCTTTAAGTCGTAGCAACTATCGTAATAACTCATGTGGCGGTTCCAGTCAGATGTGCCCCTGGGGATACGGCTCCACCGGGCAGTGTCGAAGGTGTCGAAATTTTCTTCCCACGAGGGCTTTAATTGGAGTGTTGTTTTCGTTGTTTTGCATGAAAGGAACGACAGAACCAGAATGAGGACGAGATAAAAAATTGAAAATCTCATATTTAAATTGAGGATAAGTAATAGAACGAATATCGTATTAATTAATTGAAATCGATGACGTATGCGAAAGACAATTATTCATCTGGTTCAAGGGTTCCACGCAGTTGGGTCACTTGAACCTGTTAGAGGCATCCGGTTTGTAAGGGGATTTGGATTAATACATTAGTCACTTTATTTAATGCGAATTTTTTAACGGTCGTGTCGATCTTGGCGTGTGGCTTCTCATCATGCAAAGAAGATTATTTCACGCAAAGACGCAAAGACCGCAAAGGATTTTTCTGTCGAAAAATGAGGGGATCTTTCCACAGGTTGTGGGTGCTTTTTTTCTTTAAGGGTTCTTCACTGGTTCAAGTGTTCCAACGCAGTAGGGCCACTTGAATCTGTTAGATGCATTCGGTTTGCAACCGGTTTTGAGTAGTACTATCACACCAAAACATGGGCTGTTCCACGCAATGTAAATTTTTTCAGCGGTCGTTGCGGTCTTGGCGTGAGGCTCGGTTTGTAACCGGATTTGGATAGTATTATCACACCAAAGCATGAGCTGCTCCACGCAATGCAAATTTTGTCTGCGGTCGTTGCGATCTTGACGTGGGCTTCTTATTCACGCTAAGGGATTTATTTCACGCAAAGACGCAAAGACCGCAAAGGATTTTTCTGACGAAAAATGAGGGGAACTTTCCACAGGTTGTGGGTGCTTTTTTTCTTTAAGGGTTCTTCACTGGTTCAAGTGTTCCAACGCAGTTGAGTCACTTGAATCTGTTGGATGCAACCGGTTTGTAACCGGCTGCGAATGATGCTATCATACAGATACATAATGCTCCTTATTTAATGCAATTTTGTCTGCGGTCGTTGCGATCTTGGCGTGAGGTTTCTTATTCGCGCTAAGGGATTTATTTCACGCAAAGGCGCAAAGACCGCAAAGGATTTTTCTGACGAAAAATGGGGGAAACTTTTCGCACACTGTGGGTGCATTTTTTCTTTATGGATTCTTCAATGGTCAAGTGTTCCAACGCAGTTGGGTCACTTGAATCTATTAGATGTATCCGGTTTGTAACCGGATTTGGATTAATACATTAGTCACTTTATTTAATGCAATTTTTTTCTGCGGTCGTTGCGATCTTGGCGTTAGAGGTTCTTTTTCACGCTATTAATTTATTTCACGCAAAGGCGCAAAGACTGCGTAATAAATAGAGCTGCATTAATTTTTGACTGCATTAGTAAACCACCCCGTCCGGTATGTGCCATAAGTCTCTATAAAAGCCCAATCATTTGTCGGGCACATACCGTCCACCCTTCCTTTTGAGGGGAATTTGGCGAGGTCTTACCAGCAGTGCATACTTCATCGATTTAGAGAATAATATTAGTGTAAGATATTTCATTTTACAAGAATTTTCTAACTCTAAGAAAATCCACTGGTTCAAGTGTTCCAACGCAGTTGGGTCACTTGAATCTATTAGATGTAACCGGTTTCGAATGATGCTATCATACAGATACATAATGCTCCTTATTTAATGCAAATTCTGTTTGCGCTCGTTGCGATCTTGGCGTGAGACTTCTTATCATTCCAAGAAGATTATTTCACGCAAAGGCGCAAAGAGGGGTCTAATCTGTTTTCCCTCGTTAGCAAGATCCGACGAAACTTTCCAAAAGTAGTGCGCGATTTTTCTCAACTGGTTCAAAAGCCCAAAAATGTTACTGTGCTCCCTGCTATTTTTTCAGCAAATCTTTATCACGCCTGCATTTGCGACAGGCAAGCCATCTCTGATAAGACAAAATTTCATATAATTCCACGGCTTTTAGATTGGATTAAAATTTGTTGCTTATTAACCAAAAAACAGAAAATAAGTATGAATCCAAATAATTTAACGATTAAGTCACAGGAGGTTATCCAGCGTGCGCAGCAACTGGCTTTTAACGATGGTAACCCGAATATCGAGACGGAGCATTTACTGAAAGCACTCCTCTCTGATCAGGATAGCCCCGTTGAGTTTTTGCTGAAGAAGAATAATCTGAATGTGAAATTTGTGGAGCAAAAACTGGATGAAAGTTTAGGCAAGTTGCCTAAAATAAGCAACGGTGAGCCTGCGCAGACCATCAGCCGCGATATGAATAACGTAATGCTGCGGGCCAATGCATCGATCAAAACCTTTGGAGATGAATTTGTAAGTGTGGAGCATTTGCTACTCGCCATAGTTCAGGGTAGTGATAATACAGCCAAATTGCTGAAGGATGCCGGGCTAACTGAAAAAGGATTGGTTGCAGCTATCAAGGATCTGAAAAAAGGAAGCACGGTCAGTTCGCAGACATCCGAAACGCAGTTTAACGCCCTGAATAAATATGCCAAGAACCTGAATGAGATGGCCAGGAATAACAAGCTTGACCCCGTCATCGGTCGCGATGAAGAAATCAGAAGAACATTACACATCCTCAGTCGCCGTACCAAAAATAACCCCATCCTGGTGGGTGAACCCGGTACCGGTAAAACCGCTATTGTAGAGGGCCTCGCCAATCGTATTATTTCGGGCGACGTGCCTGAAAACCTGAAATCTAAAACCATCTTTGCGTTGGATATGGGTTTGCTCATTGCGGGAGCGAAATATAAAGGAGAGTTTGAAGAAAGATTAAAGTCAGTGATCAAAGAAGTTTCGGATAGCGATGGAGAGATTGTGTTGTTTATCGATGAAATTCATACCCTGGTAGGAGCAGGCGGAGGCGAAGGAGCGATGGATGCAGCCAACATTTTAAAACCTGCACTTGCACGTGGAGAGTTGAGAGCCATTGGTGCCACCACTTTAAACGAGTATCAGAAATTTTTTGAAAAAGACAAGGCACTCGAAAGAAGGTTTCAGCGGGTAATGGTGGATGAACCTAATGTTGAGGATGCTATCTCTATATTGAGGGGGTTGAAAGACAGGTACGAAACCCACCATCATGTACGCATTAAAGACGAGGCTATCATAGCCGCGGTAGAATTATCTCACCGGTATATTACCGATCGTTTTCTGCCCGATAAAGCGATTGACCTGATAGATGAAAGTGCCGCCAAACTGCGTTTGGAGATGAACTCCATGCCCGAGGAGCTGGATAAACTGGAGCGTGCCATTCGCCAGTTAGAGATTGAAAGAGAGGCCATTAAAAGAGAGAATGATGAAGAAAAACTGAAGGATCTTAATACCGAATTATCCAATCTGGCTGTGCAGCGCGATACATTCAAAGCCAAGTGGCAACAGGAAAAGGAAATGGTAGAAAAAGTGCAAAGCGCCAAGGCTGCCATCGAAGATCTGAAGATGATGGCCGAGCGTGCCGAGCGCGAAGGAGACTATG
>JBIQMB010000125.1:0-8000 GCA_044463745.1 Chitinophagaceae bacterium
TAAATCTTTTTAATCAAAACCAATACTGCATGTTCAGAAAAATTTTATTCGTTTTTCTTTTAGGCTTTAGCTCAATGATCATACACTCCTGTACCTCTTCGCAAAAGAGTGTTCGGGTACAAGAATCTGCCGGTGATTTCACTGCGCCGCGTGAGTTTCGTGCCGCCTGGGTAGCTACCGTAGCCAACATCAACTGGCCGAGCAAGCCCGGACTTTCTACCGATCAGCAGAAAAAAGAGGCGATCGAATTGCTTGATTTTCTGCAGTCGCATAATTTCAATGCGGTTATTCTTCAGGTGCGCCCCCAGGCCGACGCATTGTATGCAAGCGAACTGGAACCCTGGTCGTATTTCCTTACCGGTACGCAGGGCAAAGCGCCATCACCATATTATGATCCATTGACGTTTTGGATAGAAGAAGCCCACAGCCGCGGACTTGAGTTGCACGTGTGGCTCAACCCTTACAGGGCGCATCATGTTACCGGCGGACCGGTTACCGAAAGTTCGATCGTAAAGAAGAAACCAGAGCTGATGGTGCATTTGAAAGAAGGGTATTGGTGGTTTGATCCTTCGCTTCAGGAAACGCAGGATCATGGTGTAAAGGTGGTCATGGATATTGTAAAACGATATGATATTGATGGTGTCCACTTTGATGATTATTTTTATCCTTATCCATCCTACAATGAAGGTGAAGATTTTCCTGACACGGCAAGCCGAAAATCGTACCTGGCAGCAGGAGGCAGACTCTCGCCCGGAGATTGGCGCCGCGAGAGTGTCAACAAATTTATCCATCGTCTGTATGATGAAATAAAAAAAGAAAAAAAGAATGTGAAGTTCGGATTAAGCCCAATTGGCATTTGGCGTCCCGGCCATCAGGCTTCTGTAGAAGGTTTTGATCAGTACAATGAATTATATGCTGATGCGAAATTGTGGCTCAATAAAGGATGGGTGGATTATTTTTCGCCACAGTTGTACTGGCCTATCGGAAGGATAAAACAAAGTTTTCCGGTATTATTAGATTGGTGGTCGGGCGAGAATACAATGAACCGTCATCTGTGGCCGGGTATCAGCGTGGGTAGGGATACCTCTGCTAAAACCACCACAGAAACATTAAATCAGATCATGATTACACGTGGGATGTTGCCTGGCAACAGCGGTGTGGTTCACTGGAGTATTTCATCTGTAGTACGAAATCCGAATATGGCCAAAATGCTGATTGAAGGACCGTATGCAGAACAAGCTCTGGTACCTGCATCTCCCTGGCTTAGCCATCAAAAACCTCAGGCACCTGCTGCATGGGCCGCTCAGTTAATGGATTCTGTAAAGGTCAGTTGGGATCATAACAAGGCAGATGAAATGTTTAAGTGGGTGGTGTACTATCAATATGGAAATCGAAAGCAGTACCGGATTTTGAACCGGGGTGAAAAATATCTGATGTTGGCACCACACGATGGAAAGTACAAGCTCTCAGGCATATCCGTTACGGCAGTAGATCGTTTTTCGAATGAAAGTGATCGGGCGGAAATCCATACAAATATATTGGCAGTTATTCCACGCTCAGGCTGGAATGCAGCCGAGGCAAAGCCCTACAAAGCGCAGGTTCCGTTGCAGATAACCGTGCACCATGAAGGGGGTAGAGTATTGACAGTGAATGATGAGGCTCCACAGCGGATAAAAAATATTCAAACCTGGGGTATGGGCCCTGACAGAAACTGGACAGACATTCCGTATCATTTTTTAATAGCGCCCGATGGTACCGTATATGAAGGCAGAAATCCGCTTACAGCCGGAGAGACAGCAACGGAATATGACCCTACCGGCCATCTGCTCATTAGTTTTTTGGGAAATTATCAGGAGCAGCAAATGAATGATCAACTGGTGGATGTGCTGGTAAAGCTGATTGCCAGGCTTTGCACACAGTATAATATCTCACCCGAAACCATTGCAACGCATCGTGATCATAGTAAGATGACCACTTGTCCGGGAAAAAATATTTATCCCTATTTTGAAAATGGTTTGGTGAAGAATAAGGTAAAGGAATTGTTTAAGGATTGAATAGCTGTTTAGTGTGATGCTTTCTGAGTAAGCCTCTGATGTCAAAAACTATTATCGTTGTTGCTTGGAGTATTCATTAGGGTATAAGCACGACGCTTGCGCCAAAGAGACAATTTGTATTGGCAGGCTGATTATAATCTGTTCGGGTTGCGTGCGGGATTCGCGAGATTGAAAAGCCTGACAGTTTGAGTGAAATCTTTGTATGCGGTCACGCCTCCATACCTTCGAAGCGAATGGCAATTAATATCACAAACGCTGCGTAATGTTCATGGAATGCTTACGCCCATTGGATATCGGAATTGTTATTCCGTTATCACTCACCCGCTTTCAATAAAAAAGAAAAAAGTCCCGTTTCAGATGGAATTTCGAGCTTTTTCCGAAGCCGATAGCGGGCCAGTTCCACACTTTTGGTGGTGATGTTCATGATCCGGGCTATTTCTTTGCTCGTGAGGTTTAACCTCAGGTAGGCGCACAACTTCAGTTCACCAGGAGTAAGATCCGGAAAATTGCTTTTCATTTTGATTAGAAAATTATTATGGACCTTGTCAAATTGAATAGCAAACTCATCCCAGTTTCTCTTGATTTCTTCTTCGCCAAGCATCTTGATTATTTTCTTGTAATCCTTACTTTCTTTATCGTGATGATCTTCTTTATTGAGTTTTACAAGTTCTTCTTTCACTCTTGTCATCCTTTCGCCACTTTGCAAAAGGTCGAATCTCGCTGAGGCAAGTTCTGTGTTTTTAAGCTGTATCTCTGCTTCAAGTTTTTCATTTTGTAGCCTGATAATTTCTTTTTCGTCACGATCCCGCTCCAGTTGATGCATATATTTTAAATGCTCTTGCTCTGCTTCGTGCCGTGCCTGCTGGTGGGCAAACTTTCTTTTTTGAAAATAATAAATGACATATAATAAGGCAGATGCAAATACATAATAAAACAGATAGGCCCAGATAGATTTATACCAGGGAGGGTGTATCCGAAACTTGTAATTGAATACTGGCGAAACCTCTCCGTTCTTAAGCCTTGTTTTTACCATAAAAGTATATTCTCCATTGGGCAGGTTGGTATATTCTTTCTCATTCTTTTGTGACCAAGCAGACCAGTTTTTATCGAAGTTTTCAAGCATGTATGAAAACTCTATCTGGCTCTGCCGGGAGAATACTGGTGCCGCAAATCTGAATTGTAAAGAATTCCAATCATGGCTCAAGCCTGGAATCTGTGCCGCTCCCTCTAACCGATCGTTAGAGAAAGCATAGCCACCGGTCAAAATGCTGTCTCGCCCATTCACTGCTTTAGCTTCGCATATGATCATTGGAAGAGGCAGTTTTTTTGATTTGTATTGTTCAAAATTTAAATGAAAAAAACCTTCTTCCCCTGCTATGAAAATATTTTTTTGATCGTATGGGTAGATAAATTCGTACCCATCAGCCATTATTTTATCGCTCAATTCTGAGATGAAGGTAATCCTGGGTCGGTTTTGAACGAAACTGACCACTCCGGGATTTTTATCCGAAACAAACCAGATATTGCCCATCGCATCTTCTCTCAGATATTGCACAGATAGCTTTCCGAATATTTCTTCGAAATAGGCAGAATGTTCAAAATCTCCTTTCCTCTCATTGTACTCAAAAATGCCTTTATCATTACATAAAATGATTCGTTCCTTGGCCTTAAAGATGTAATTATTATTCTCCGAAAGAATCTTGTTCCGATCCTGGTAAACTTCATGGCTCGGATTAACTCCATTTCCTAAAGTGATTTTGTAAAGCCCTTTATAGGGATGGGCCACCCATCCGGTATCGCCCTGTATGGCAAAGAAGCGAGCTGACTCAAAATGCGTATGGATAGATGGGTTTACAAATTTCCCGTTCTTAAAGTCGTAAAAATTAATGCCATTGTAAGTGCCTGTTGCAATAACGGCTGATGGAAGAATTTTTTCAAGAGGTAAAAATGTCCAAAAGCCTGAAGTTCCGTCAATCATTTCGGCTTTACCGTTCTGGATGTGGAAAAAACCAAGATTGTGCCCCATCAGAAGCTGGTTATTAATAACCGAGAGGTTCCATACCTGCCCATCGGATCCGGGTATTTTATTAAATCTGCTTTTTGATAGGCTCAGGTCGCCCGAAGCGTGCAGATCGGCTCCGAATAAACCGCCTGCGGTGCCCATGTATAATCGGTTTTCCCAAATATAAGCTGCATATCCTGATGCCTGCTCCTGATAGTCGGGAAAGATTCTGGAGATAGCATTATCAAAAGTGATCAGATTGATCCCATTATCAAGGCCTAACCACAGGTTTTTCTCTTTATCCTGAAATACGCTGATGATATTATTGCTGAGTAGTCCATCCAGTTTCGATATCTGTTGAATAATTTTTCCATCGGTGGAGATAATGTAACACCCTGCTAAATTGGTAATGATGGCTATGCGGCCTGAATCCAAAAAGGTGGAACCATAAACGTTTTTACCGGATATTATATCAAGATCAGGTGTCGAAAATCGTTTGATTTCATTGTTATGTAATATAAAGAGTCCACTCTTTAAGGTTGTTATCAGAATGCGTCCCGGAGACATACGGGTGAACGAAGTAATTCGTACATCAGGATGCATTTCATTTTTTCCGTTAAAGGGCACCCATTTGTCATCCTGAAAAATAAGTAACCCTTTTTCAAACTCATTGGCAAATAATTTACCATCGCATGCTCCCAAAAAACTCCAGTCGATGCCATCGAATATGGAGAATTTGCCTGCGTTGAATAGCAGGACTTTTTTATTTGCACGAAAAAAAATCTTGCCTTGAAATGGAATAATTTCCCAGACATCAGCAAAGTTTCTCTCTTTTTCACGTATCTCTTTTAGTAAGGACGTATAAACCAGGCTGCCATTTTTATCCGGTGCAAAATAACCTAACTCGCTTTGGGAACCGATATATATCCTATCGTCCACAACCGCTACACTTCTAGCGATGGTTTTATTGGGAAGCGTGTATTTTCGCCATAGCCTTCCATCAAATGAGAGGAGGCCATCATTGTTCGCAAAAAACATGACTCCGTTACTGTGCTGTCCTACCTTCCAGTTTTGAGTTCCTGCCTGATACGTGCTCTTAGGGTAAGAAATAATCTCAGGTAAACCAATGGTGTTCTGAGCATCACTCTTTTGAATAATACTAAGTAGCAACAAGCAGTAAAAAACTCTAAGCATAGAAAAGTGTTCGGAGAATAAAGTTAGGATTTTTAGTTTGATGTGGTAAAGATGTGGTGAAAATGGAAAATAATACGGAGAATCCGCCTTTATGATGTGGTATTGAAGGGGTATCCGAAAATTGATTTGTGAAAAACCTGACTAAATTCGGTTATTGAAAATCGGACAAGACAAATCGCCGACACGAACCGCAAATTTCACCAAAAACTAAACATGAAACAATCTTTTCTTTTCTTTTTTCTTTTCTTTATTTATCAGATTGCCACCTCGCAAAGTTTTTTAAGAGCAGACGGGCAGCGCATTGTAAATGACAAAGGAGAAAATATTCTTTTAAGAGGAGTTGGATTGGGAGGGTGGATGCTTCAGGAAGGTTATATGCTCAAGGTAAATGCCGAGGGGCAACAGCATAAAATCAAAGCGCGAATAGAAAAACTGGTGGGAACCAAAAAGACCAATGAATTTTATGAATCCTGGCTATCCAACAATACCATTAGAGCCGACATTGATTCTTTAAAAGTATGGGGTTTTAATTCTGTGAGGTTGCCCATGCATTACAATTTATATACACTGCCGGTGGAAGAGGAACCTGACCCGGAAAAAAATACCTGGTTGGAGAAGGGATTTGCCATGACAGACAGTCTGATTGAATGGTGCAAAGCCAATGAATTATATCTGATATTAGACTTACACGCCGCACCGGGTGGTCAGGGCAATGATTTAAATATATCAGATCGTGATCCGTCTAAACCCTCGCTGTGGGAGTCTGAAGCGAATCAGAAAAAGACAGTTGCCTTGTGGAGAAAACTGGCTGAACGATATGTCGGGGAGCCGTGGATAGGCGGGTATGATTTGATCAATGAACCCAACTGGGGTTTTCAGGATCCGGTCAATGATAAGAACGGGCTGAAAGAAACAGGAAATGAACCACTCAGAAAATTACTCATGGATATAACCCGTGCCGTCCGCGAGGTGGATAAGAAACACATCATCATCATTGAAGGGAATGGCT
The DNA here is from genome assembly GCA_044463745.1 of Chitinophagaceae bacterium. Classification (GTDB taxonomy): domain Bacteria; phylum Bacteroidota; class Bacteroidia; order Chitinophagales; family Chitinophagaceae; genus Ginsengibacter. The sequence continues at coordinate 6,260 of JBIQMB010000125.1, forward strand.
GGGGCAACAACTATAATGGCATGTTTCCCTTATGGGATGATAATATGGTAGTGAGTTTTCATAAGTACTGGAATTTTAATAATGTGGAATCCATTAGCCATATTTTGGAAACACGGTCGAAATATAATGTACCGGTATGGTTGGGCGAAACGGGAGAAAATTCGAATGTATGGTACACTGAGGCCATTCATTTGCTTGAGTCGCACAACATCGGCTGGGCTTGGTGGCCGCTCAAAAAATTGGGTAACAATAATCCGCTGGAGATTCGCACAAATCCGGAATACCAAAAAATACTCGCCTACTGGAGGGGAGGCGGAGCACGGCCTTCGCCAACCCAGGCATATCGGGGAATCATGCAACTCGCTAAAGATGCAAATATTCGGCACAATATTATTCACTACGATGTACTGGATGCAATGATGCGTCAGCCACATTCTATGGAGGCCAGGCCTTTTAAACAGCATAAATTTGGCAATGGATTGCGTGTAAATGCCGTGGATTATGACCTGGGCAGAAACGGAGTAGCTTATTACGATCTTGATACGGCCGATTACCATATTTCAGACGGTTCGACTGGTGGCAATAAAGGAAGAAAATACAGAAATGATGGAGTTGATATAAAGTCAGACAGCGTTTTGAAGAATTTTGTTGTCTTTAGTACAGAAGACGGCGAATGGCTCCAATATTCGCTGAATGCAGATAAACCCGGGATATTCAAACTTGTATTGACCATCCTTGGCAATGACACAGGGGGAAAATTAGAGATCAGTTTAAATGGCCTGACCACAGAAACTTTATCCGTGAAGCCGGGTCGAAAGTGGAGTAGGCTATCCACAATACCTATGAATTTTAAACCGGGGAATAACGAGCTTAGAATACTCGTGAGAAAAGGAGGCTTTGATTTTGAAGGCTTTGAGCTGATATCCGCAGAGCGGTAATGTGCCGAAATGATTTTAAAACTTTAAGAGTAAAAAAGAGAACTAACATTTATTAATAACCAATACCATTTTTTATGAAGTGCAAAATTCCGATTTATGCCTGTCTCTTCCTGATTCTTCAGCTTTTGATAGCCCCGGCATGGGCTCAGAACCGCGAGGTATCGGGCAGGGTAACCTCCCAGATTACCGGCGAGGGGCTGGCAGGCGCTACTATTACGGTCAAGGATGCAACTATGGCCACGACTACCGATGCTGATGGGTTTTTCAAAATTACTGTACCGGTAAACAGTTCTGTTTTATCCATTTCTTTTGTGGGGATGGTTACCCGCGAAGTAGCTATACCCGCTTCAGGTGTAATAAATATTTCGCTTACGCCTGAAAATGAAGGGCTACAGGAGGTGGTGGTAGTGGGATATGGCACACAAAAGAAAGCCAATGTCACCGGTGCCATCTCGTCCATCAAAGCGAGTGACCTTCAGGATATCCCGAACGGTAGAATAGAACAAGCTTTGCAGGGACGGGTTTCAGGGGTTACCATCATGCAAAACTCGGGGCAGCCGGGTTCATCATCCACAATCCGTGTGCGCGGCGTTACTACCTTTAATAATAATAATCCGCTTTGGGTAGTAGATGGCGTGGTGGTTGATGCCGGAGGTATTGATTATCTCAATCAATCAGATATTGCTTCCATCGAAGTATTGAAGGATGCAGCATCGGCCGCCATATATGGAACACGTGCAGCCGCCGGTGTAATTCTGGTTACCACCAAAAAAGGTTCTTCCGGAAAACTGGCCGTGAATTTT
>JBIQMB010000126.1:0-7981 GCA_044463745.1 Chitinophagaceae bacterium
TGATGTGGCGCGCAAAATTGGCCGTATCTCCCCCGGTTAAAAGCACGTTAAATTTGATGAACTTCTCCTGGTATAATTCGATTATTCCATTGATTTCCTGAGCCATACCAAGCATCACACCGCTCAAAATATTGGTTCGGGTATCATAGCCCAAAAGTGGAAATTCCCAGTTCCGCTCTATCAGCGGTAGTTTGGCCGTCAATTCATGCATACTTTTAAATCTCATTTCCATGCCGGGAGAAATGCTTCCCCCTAAAAAAGCATGATACTTATTAATAAAATTATAAGTGATACATGATCCCACGGCAATAATGAGATTATTTTGATGCGGATAAAAATGACTGGCATAAGCTGATATTGCAAGCCGGTCGGCACCAATGGTTTCAGGTTTGCCTACCGGGGTGGTAAAGGGCAACCGGACGCTTGAATCAATGAGCAAAAACGTGGATTTCTCTGCCATGATTTTCTCTATCTCTTTGTCATGATGTATCACAGAAGACAGGAGCGTCTTATCGGGTCGATGACTGTCCAAAAACTGATTAATTGTATCAGGGTTGCCATCCGGTATTGTTCCTTTCTCTGTCAATTGATCACTTTCAAATATTCCATATTTTAATCGTGTATTTCCAAAGTCAAAACAGATTGTCTTTCGCAAATTCAGAAATTTTTCAGTGCTGCAATTTAACCTAATTCATGAAACTCTGAAATTATGTTTAGGTCAGGCTTCTGAAATGTCCGTTCATTTTAATTTTTTCTTTCAGATTCTGCATTTCCGAAATGACCGGTATTGTTTTATGTAGATGCCTTTTTAAAAATTCCTGCCGATGCAATTCATCCATTAAACCTAAGAACTCGTATTCCTGTTCAATAGATAACCCAACGTGGTGAGCTAAATCGTAAGAATTAAGATTATGGTCTTCTTTCTTAAAATCTTTTTTGATATTCAGCATCTGGTGAAGTAGTCGGGTCGAAGTCAAAACTTTTTTCATCAAATGCTTACGCCCATTGTCGACATTAGCAGGGTAATTAACAATAGCACCCTTATACAATTTATTGGGAATAGAATGAATGGTCTCCAAAATCCGAAACACATCCTGTCCTGCTGTTACAATATCCATTTCACCGCTCTCATACACCTTAGCCACTTTTTTAATCGTCATTAATGTGCCAAGTTCCTTCACTTCTTTGTTCAGAACAACCGGTATTCCGAAACCCTTCTTTTGTTCATTGCACTCCTGAACGAGTTGAATATATTGGGGTTCAAAGATGTGCAAATTGAGCTCTTCGCCGGGAAAAACAACAACAGAAAGAGGAAACAGAGGTATAAAATTTGTCATGATTAATTGTAGATTTCTGATTTATTAAACGGAATATCGGAAATATTACAACACTTCATTTAGGTTCACAGTATTTAATCTTTAATTTTGTGTTTTCATTATAAATGGAGGGGTCCATCGGCTCTTCGTATAATAAGTTTCTTATTTGTTTTTACCTCAACCGGACATCATTGAATGAAAGATATAGAATACGATACTATCAGACAGATTGCGAAAAGTATTTCAATGATTGAAAACCAGATACCGGGATATGAGCTATTATTTGACAAACCGAAGGGTAACCCTTCCAAAATTATAGGTCTTACCGGGGCACCTGGATCCGGCAAAAGCACGCTTACGGATGCATTGATCAATGAGATGATTCAGGATGAAAAAAGCGTGGCTGTATTATGTATTGACCCTTCTTCGCCCTTCAATAAAGGAGCCATCCTGGGAGATAGAATCCGAATGAGTGAATGGTATAATCATCCCCGGGTTTTTATTCGTTCGCTTGCAAGCCGTGGGTCACTCGGAGGTCTCCATCCGTTTATTATGGAAATCACGGAATATGTAAAAAATCAAAATTTTGATTTCGTAATAATTGAAACCGTGGGCGTTGGCCAATCAGAGGTAGATATAGCTGCTCTTGCTGATTTGACTGTGGTGGTACTGGTACCCGAAAGTGGAGATACCATTCAAAATATGAAATCCGGTTTAATGGAAATTGCCGACCTCTTTGTGGTTAACAAAAGTGATCGCGACGGAGCAGAAGAATTTTATAATAATCTGAAAAAAATGATTGGCCCCGGCTATAATAAAAGCTCAAAAAAAGAACCACCTGTTTTTAAAGTTATTGCAACCAGGCGCACAGGCATAAAAGAATTGTATAAATACTTAAAAGAGACTGGTACGGCGGATATGTCAGAAGAAAAGAAGCAATTACTGGCACAAAGAGGATATATGTTACTGCAATCGCAGATCATGAGCAATATTAATCCTAAACTTTTTAAACAAGAGCTCTTTCAAGCCATGAAAAACGAAGATTTTAATCTATTTTCCTTCGTCAGAAAATATGCTGCAGATTATGTCTAATAATCTTTTTGCAGTGAATAAGAACCCTTCTCCTTAAACTTCTTCGGTTATGAGCAGTCTATGTTCCGCTTTGAAAATATTACATGAGGCAGGATGATTATCTGATAAAGGTCTGATTCATAAATTGTGTAATTTTGCGCCCATTTTACACCCGCCATAGCATGGCATGAAAAATTAAAACAAGATGAACAACGTTGCTGAACAAACAGACCTGCATCTACAAATCCGCGATTTAGCCCGGAAGAAAAATGCCCTTATCCTGGCTCATTATTATCAGCGACCTGAAATTCAGGAAGTTGCAGATTTTGTTGGTGACAGCCTCGGGCTTGCTAAAAAAGCTAAAGAAACCGACCATGAAATTATTGTATTTGCGGGTGTGAAGTTTATGGCTGAAAGTGCAAAAATTCTCAATCCGGGCAAGCGTGTTTTTTTACCCGATATGCTGGCCGGATGTTCGCTTGCCGACAATTGTCAGCCGGCAGAATTTGGTGAGTTCCTAAAAAATTACCCGGATCATATCGTTGTTACGTATGTCAATACTTCGGCCGAAATTAAGGCCATGAGCGATGTTATCTGTACGTCATCCAATGCAGAAGCGATTGTAAAAAAAATACCGGCAGATAAAAAGATAGTGTTCGCACCGGATGCCAATTTGGGTAAGTACATAATGAAACAGACTGGCAGAGATATGGTTTTGTGGAATGGCTCATGCATTGTTCACGAAGCATTTTCAATTGAAAAACTGCTAAACCTGATGCAGGAGCATCCTGATGCTGTGTTAATTGCACATCCTGAATCTGAGGCCCACATTCTAAATCTTGCTCACTTTATCGGGTCTACAAAAAAGATGATCGATTTTGTGAAAGAAGATCCGCATGATACATTCATTGTAGCTACTGAAGCAGGCATCCTGCTAAAGATGCAGGAAGAAGCACCGCGTAAAACCCTGATACCGGCACCGGCCAATGAGGATAATACCTGCGCTTGCAGTGAATGTGCGTTTATGAAGGTGAATACCATGCAAAAAGTTTACGATTGCCTGCTTAATGAAACTCCTGAAATCACCCTTGACGAAGCACTCATTAAGGCAGCATCTGTTCCTCTCAACAGAATGTTTGAATGGAATTGATATTACAAGAAAATTCATAAAAAAAAACAGCTTGAATAAAGAATTATTAGAGTCTTTTATTACCCGCTCATTGCAGGAGGATGTCGGCGAGGGGGATCATACCACATTGGCTTCCATCCCTTTACATCAGCAGGGCAAGGCTATATTAAAAGTAAAAGAGAATGGCATACTGGCAGGAACAGAAGTTGCCAAACATATTTTTCTACATCTGGATCCCAATCTGGAATTTATTCAGATGCTGGAGGATGGGCAGCGAATTGAAGCTGGTGAAATCGCATTCGAAATGAACGGATCGGTTCATGCCATACTACAGGGCGAGCGTCTTGCACTGAATTGTATGCAACGTATGAGTGGCATTGCCACACTTACGAACCTTTACGTACAAAGATTAGCGAAATACCATACCAAATTATTGGATACCCGAAAAACCACCCCCGGAATACGCTTTTTAGAGAAAGCCGCCGTAAAAATCGGAGGAGGCTTTAATCACAGAATGGGGCTATACGATATGATTATGCTGAAGGATAATCATATTGATTTTTGTGGTGGTATTACCAGGGCTATTTTAAAAACAGAAAAATACCTTAAAGAAAACAACCTGCAAATTCCTGTGGAAGTGGAAGTCAGGTCGTTGGACGATGTAAGTGAGGTAATAGCAATCGGAAAGGTTGATCGCATTATGTTTGATAATTTTTCACCTGAAATGACAGCAGAGGCAGTTAAACTCGTCAATAAAAAATATGAAACGGAATCCTCTGGAAACATTACACTTGATACAATTGATGAATATGCCAAAGCAGGTGTGGATTTCATTTCATCAGGAGCCATCATTCATCACGCTGTAAGTCTTGACTTGAGTTTAAAAGCAATTTTTTAGCGGGGTTTATTAAAGTCTTTTAGCGGTTCTAAAAGCCATCGCATAACTTTTCATACGATTTATCATGTATCTGAGGCCGTTTGATCGGTTAGGTGCAAGGTGCTGCCGCATTCCGATAGAATCAATAAAACCCAATTCAGCCTTTAATATGGAATCCGGAGTTTGGCCTGATAATACCCTTATGAGCAATGCCACCATACCTTTTACAATCAAAGAGTCGCTATCAGCCCTGAAATATACTTTACCATCGATATAGTTAGCCAACATCCAAAGATCGGACTGGCAACCTTTTATTTTATTTTCTTCTTTTTTATAGTTCTCATCAAAAGGAGGCAAAACTTTTCCGGCTTTGATGATTTGATCGTACCTGGCATCCCATTCCTGAAATGAGGAGAATTCCTTTACGATTTCTCTTTCTATATCGTTGGTCGATTTTTCCATAACAAAACAATTACTTACGTCGGATGGAAGGAATGAAAATCCTGTTAACCCGAACATACCGGGGAATAAAATAGGAATTCATGTTTGATACCACTACTCCGCGGCTTGAGGAGGCATGAACGAATTCAATATTACCACGGTCGTTTTTTGTTATAATTCCCATATGGCCAACGATACCACTTCGGGCATCCGATCCGGTAAATAAAATAATATCTCCCGGTTTACTGAATTCTATTGGTATATCCACGCCCGCATTGGTAAACTGATAAGTTATTCGTGGTACCATAATATTGAAGTGCGAAAAAACATAGGTAATGAAACCACTGCAATCAAATCCCTTTCGTTTATCTATTGAACCATATTTGTATGGAACTCCCAGTTGCTGCAATGCATAATCGGTAATCTTCGATGGCTTAACATCCCTTGTGTTAATTTCTACCGGGGCCACATCCTTCTTAATTACCACGGTGCTACGGATGTATCCTGACTCTGATGCCCTCGAATCAGAAGTCTTAACGGACGAAGAACCGACTGGTCGTACAGATTTTTTCAATGCGCTACAGCTAAACAAAAAGAAAGTGGAAAAAAGAAAAATCCACAGGTTAATTTTCATTTCGGATTCAGGTTTGATTCAAAAATACAAAAACCTTTTATTCCGGCTGCCATTTCCGTTATTAGTCCATTCTTCATTGTAAAAGGTGCCTAACGAAGAATTCAGCATTTAGGATAAGGACAGAAAATTCCGCGTGCCAAAATGGAAATCAAAAAACTAAAACCAATTTGTTACTTTTGCACCACTTAAGATATTAAAAATAAACACTTGATTATGACATACGACGTAATTGTCTTAGGAAGTGGCCCGGGAGGCTATCCCGCTGCCATCAGGGCCTCTCAGTTAGGAAAAAAAGTTGCTATTATCGAACGGGAAAGTCTCGGTGGCATTTGCCTTAACTGGGGCTGTATTCCGACGAAAGCTTTATTGAAAAGCGCCCAGGTATTTGAGCATGCCAAGCATGCCGCCGATTACGGCATCGAGGTTAACAATCCTACTGCTAATTTTGATGCAGTTATCAAAAGAAGTCGCGGTGTAGCTGATAAAATGAATAAAGGCGTACAGTTTCTTATGAAAAAAAACAAGATCGAAGTGATCATGGGCAATGGCAAACTGGTAAGTGCTACCAAACTTGAAGTAACCGACAAGGACGGAAAAAAACAAACTTACGAAGCCAAAAACATCATCATTGCTACAGGCGCCCGAGCCAGAGAACTACCGGCGTTGAAGCTGGATGGGGAAAAGGTTATTGAATACCGCAAGGCGATGTCGCTCGAAAAACAACCTGAATCGATTGTGATTGTAGGAAGCGGTGCAATTGGTACCGAATTCGCTTACTTTTACAATTCTTTGGGCACCAAGGTTACCATCGTAGAATTCTTACCGAGAATTGTTCCGGTTGAAGACGAAGAAGTAAGTAAAGAATTGGAAAGAAGCTTCAAGAAACAAGGCATCACGGTTATGACCAATAGCGAGGTCACTAAAGTGGACACTACCGGAAAAGGCATTAAAGCTACTGTTAAAACCGCGGAAGGCGAAAAAACCCTTGAGGCAGATGTGCTGCTAAGTGCTGTGGGAATAACCCCCAACACCGAAAATATTGGATTGGAACAGGTCGGTATTAAAACCGACAAAGGACGTATCATCGTAGATGGTCATCAGCAAACCAATATCAAAGGCGTATATGCTATCGGCGACTGCACTCCGCATCAGGCATTGGCGCATAAAGCCAGCAAAGAAGGTATCATTGCTGCCGAACATTTGGCAGGCAAGAACCCCGAACCCATTGATTATGGCAATGTGCCGGGTTGTACTTATTGCTCACCCGAAATTTCATCAGTAGGGCTTACAGAAAAGGCAGCCAAAGATGCAGGGTATGAAATCAAGGTAGGTAAATTTCCTTTCGTGGCAAGTGGCAAAGCCACTGCGGCAGGAGAAACGGCCGGTTTTGTCAAGGTTATTTATGATGCCAAATACGGTGAATTTTTGGGATGTCACATGATCGGTTATAATGTAACTGAATGTATCGCTGAAGTAGTGGCCGCCAGAAAACTGGAAACCACGGCACATGAAATACTGAACGCGATCCATCCGCATCCTACCATCAGTGAAGCGGTAAAAGAAGCAACTGCCGTAGCTTACGGAGAAGCAACAGATATCTAATTCATAAACCAATAGATATTAAAGCCACTTTTTCGAGTGGCTTTTTTTATAAATAAATCATGCTTCTCTGAAAAATTAATTTTCTCAAGCAAGCGTTCTGAATCGGTTTTTCTTTAAAAAATCGCTGTTTCAAAGGATGTTTCTCAATGATAGGCAATTACAAAAAAAATCATTGAAATAAAAAAAGGGCCGTCCGCAAGACGACCCTTTTTTTTTATACTTGAAAACATTAATTATCCTTAATTAATTTATTCAAATTGAGCTCCACAGCAGATATTGGCCAAATATAACCCGCATCTGAAGGCCCTTTTGCAGGTGCGATACTTTTTGCAGGTATTACTTGCATTAACCTCATCAAATCAAAGTTTCGGAATCCTTCACCCAGCAATTCAATTCGTCTTTCTGTTAAGATGGCATCTATCAATTCTTCTTTTGTTGCAAATGTGAAGGTGGTAGAAGGATCAGAACGTTTTCTCACTGCATTTAATAATTCAAGAGCTCTGGCGTCAACCCCTGAGGCTGATCGAGCTAATCCTTCGGCTAAATTCAGCATAACTTCACTATATCTGATTACCGGAACCCAGTCGGTATAGGGACTTCCTGTTGTCCACTTATTGAGCCATGTTTTTCCGTTTGGAGATACTTTGATTAATCCGCGCCTGGCATCATCAGCTTTCCAATCCGTATTTGATATTATGCCATTTACATTCAAAGAATACTCTCCATTACCCACACCGCCCTGCGATGCTGTAGGTGAATAATAATACGCTAACTGATTTTGTGTGCCCGGAAAATCTCCACTGGTAGAACTCATGGGCATCGACATTACACTTTCTGATGTAGTATATGTTGTAAAAACTGCGGCAAACGATGAGTTGAGCTTGTTATATACCCCAGTTGAGGATTCAAAA
>JBIQMB010000127.1:0-7963 GCA_044463745.1 Chitinophagaceae bacterium
GCGGGCACTTCAGAAACAAAAGGAACAGCAGCAACAACAGCAGCAGCAGGAAAAACAACAAAAGAAAAAGCAAAAAGAAGAGCAAAAACCTCAGAACCAGCAACAGCCACAGCAATCGCCCCCCACCATCAGCAAAAAAGATGCAGAGGAAAAATTAAAAGCACTTGCGGCCAAAGAACGTGAGCTGCAGGATCGGCTGCGTAAATTGAAGGGTTCATCAGCAGAGCAGCCTGATAAGGATTGGTAATGAGAGCGCGAAGTTTTTAAAACGCCGAAGCAGGTAAAAGGGCTTTTCTGATCCATTTTTTTTTTCAGCATTGTGATTTAGACTTCACTGAATTAGTTACCTTTAATTAGGGTTCAATTTATTATCGTCGTCGGATGCTTATCCATAAAAACAATCTATGAAGTACAGACTCTTTTTGATCCTGATTGTAACCACGTTTTATTTTCCGGAAGTGAAGGGTCAATCTTCGGTTTCCCTGTCCACCGGTCTGTCTATGGATTTAAAAAACACGCCTCCATTTTTTGAAATTCCTGTTCATTTAATGTGGAATCCTTTCAAACGATCAAAAGGATTTTTTCTTGAAGGCGTAAAGACCTTCGGCATTAATAAAATTTCACACGACGATGCTTATACTCCAGATCCGGATCTGCCAGCTCATATCAGAGTAAGGAAGGCTGTACGAAGTTCTTCGTTCTCAGGCGGGCTTGGCGGAACAATTTTGCTTTATACAAGTAAAAAAGAGGAGCAATTAATTTTAAGAATCTCCGGTGGTGTTTCCGAAAGAAGATATCTTGTAAGCTACGGACGTTATGATCGTAAAAATTATGAAATAATGAATCCCGATGTAGATTACGCCGTTACTTTTCCTTATTTAAGTATGTCAGGTTGTTATGATTTTGTTTTTCGTGAAAACAGAATGTTCATTATGCTTCGCGCTCAAACTGCTGAAATCCGGCCTTCAATAGACAGATACCCCTTTTCATTCAAAAGGATTATACCATTGCAACTCACCTATGGCTACCGACTTTTTTACAGCAAAAAATAAATCATGAAAAGAATAAAATTTCTTCAGCTTTCATTTTTTCCGGTCTTCTTTTTAACCACCTGCTACTTCACTAATTTTTATCCTGATCCGGACGATCCGGGATTGAGCAGGCTTACATCTTATGGATACAATATAGCGAGCAATTATATCAATGATGTAGCCTATGTGAATGCCAGTATGGATACCCTACTTTTTAAATTGGAAACGAGCACCGCTTCTGACACGTTGATCTTTTCCTGGCCTCTCCGTTCTTCCGGTGAATTGTATAAACCGGTGCTATATAACCAGATTCGTTTTTTAATGCCGGTGCCCAAAATGTTTGGTAAACAGAGTTTATATAATATGCAAGGCCAGCGTCTGAAAAATGTAAAAATTGAGCTCCGCGATACGTCTTTGGTTATACATCATGGTTATGGTAACCTTCACTTCATTTATATCCGTGAAAAGATAAATGGTGGAAATCCGTCTGTGGAATTATCCGGCGTTTTTGATGGTGTGGTTGACGATTCGGTTATTATTAGAAAAGGCAGGTTTGATTGGGCTGAGGATGTTAGCCGGTTGGGTTTTTAATTTTTATTTATTACTCGCAGTGCCTCTTTAAGGTGCCTGCGGAATAATTTTCTCCTCGCAGTGTCTCTTTTCAAGGACGCTGCGGAATAATTTTCTCCTCGCAGTGTCTCTTTTCAAAGACGCTGCGGAATCATTTCTTCCTCGCAGTGTCTCTTTTTAAAAGGACGCTGCGAAATCATTTCATATTCATTGTTTGAAAATCAGCATTCCTTGCCGAAGAAGGTAAGAGGAATGGAGTAACGGTCAAGTCAGAGGCCTGCGCCAGTACAAAGGAGCAGGCAATCTCTATCTTGGACAAGCGGATGAAACGCAATGGGTCTTACTTTTGTCAAACCCACTGTAAGTTGCATATTTTATTGTTCAAGTACAGGCATATAAAACTCTTTTACCAAACCAGTCTCCACATTTATATCCATGAATTTCATTTTTCCGTCTGCGTACTTTTTAGAAAAACTCCAATAAATTCCTTTATTATTTAAAGTTTCATAATTTAAAAAAGGTCTTGAGTAAAAGCCATGTTGCCGCCCAATCTCATTAGCCTGGGCAAAATCAATTTTTAATTTATTGGGGAAGAGTTTTTTGAAATAAAAAATGAATTTGGTAGGACTTGAAAAATCAAAGTCTTTGTCATATGGGGCTGGGATTCCAATACTGTCAACAAGCAAATTAAAATAACTTAAAGTATCATTTTTATCTAACACATAGTAATGAATGTTATAGTAAATGTGGGTTTTTAAAAATTCTGAATTGAACGTGGTTCCTGAATATACTTCAAACTCACACTTATTACTCTGCCTATAATTTACTTTTATATTGTTATTATAAATCGTGTCTCCCAATAACGATTTTAAATAATTCTCTGCCCCTTTTGATGCTTGCAAAAAATCGATACTATTTGATACAGTTTTTGTTGAATTAATTTTTATCAAGAACGTATCCCGCCCTGTAGTTTGTCCATAACTCATAAAACTTACAAACAAAATAAAGAATATGATACTGAGATGTTTCATAAAAGATGCCTTTTACTGGAAGAAAACCGAAGGAAATTAAAACGCTTCCACCTTCACACCCAACCCCGGCTCATCAGTATAAATCACTTTGCCAAAATCAAAAGTAACGCCTGCGCCATTGTCTTCGCTCAATAACAGTGGCCCGTCCATATCTACATAATCAATCAATGGAAGCATTTGTGCAATGGCTCCGGTACCGATGCTTCCCTCATTCATGCTGCCCATCATCACCTTCATATTCAGATGGCGCGCCTGCTTGATCATACGCAGTGCAGGGGTAATTCCGCCACACTTGGTCAGCTTGATGTTGATACCATGAAAATGACCCCTGCACCGCATCACATCCTCTTCCTTTACACAACTTTCATCGGCAAATAATGGCAAGGGCGATTCCTGATACAGCATCTTCATTCCTTCCCAATCATCTTTAGCCAGGGGCTGTTCTATAAATTCAACATTCAAGTCCTTAAATACGTTGATCTTTTCTAATGCTTCATCAGCTTTCCATGCTGCATTGGCATCGATGCGGAAAGGTGCATCCGTATGTTTTCGGAGCTCCTGCATGATTTCTACATCATGATCAGTTCCCAATTTAATCTTATATACAGGCCATGGCGTTTCCTTTAATTTGGCAACCATCTTATCAATGGTATCAATCCCAATGGTGATATCTGTAACCGGATTATTTTCGGTGCTCAGATTCCAAATCTTATACAGTGGCTTGCGCATCAATTTACCGTAAAGGTCCCAACCGGCCATATCCAGTGCGCACATCAAAAAAGAATTTTGGGGATAAATATGATACAGGTAGTGCCAGAACCGCTCCGGTGTATTAAATGCTGCTTTATCGAAAAAGAACTTCTTTGATTGCAGATCTTCGGCCATCTTCTCTGCCGTAATATTGTAGTAGCTGATCTCCGGTGCTTCGCCATAGCCTTTAATGCCCATAAAATCCAGTTCCACCAAAAATGCTTTCTGATGGGTTTTGGTGCCTTTGGAAATGGTAAACGGATGTTTGAACGGTAAATTAGAAATCTTATATTTTACTTCCATTTTTGAACTTAATTTGTATGCAGCCTGCCGCTTTTTTGTATTAATGTTTTTAACTCTGCGTTGTACGAATTTTTTCGGATTAAATCTTCGAGATATACGGGCATCCTGTAACGCCAGTAATGATTGGGATCAGCCGGATTATTGATTCTTTCATCATCCGGATTATCAACCCGCAGTTCTTCATCGATCGCCATCAGATCCTGCAAAAGGAAGATACTCCACATGGCCGGCGACTTTAGATGCCGGATAATGATTTCCTTTACAATTGCCGGGTGGCACTCTTCAGGCGGATTTCCCGACATGCCGGTGAGTTCATTATAAAACCTCCTGGTCTTCTCATGATTTTCTTTCCACCAGCCCCGGATGGTGCTCATGTCATGGGTTGAGGGCTGAACAATAGAAAGATATTCGGCGTCATCCGGATTAAAAAATTCACTGGCCTGCGCTTTGGGCATACGTTCTACATTCAAACCAAGAATACCCAGGCGACTCATTACCTCCGGCACAGAATGCGGAACCATTCCGAGGTCTTCGCCGCAAACCAGCATACGGGTTGAACGCTTCAGAAACGGCAGTTTCTTCATCGCCTCCTTTTCCCAGAAGTAATCCTGACGTTCGTAAAAATAGTTATTGTAAAGCCACTGCAATTGCCCACGCGTATATTCACTCAGGTTGCGAAATGAACTGGTTTCGGGCATATCAATCCTGAAATGAAACTTCTGACCCGAATATCCTTTTTCTTCAAAAAGGATAACATTGCTGATGAGAGAAAAAAGTGCATCCCTATACCTGGTGAGCTTATTCTTCTTAAGATAATCCAATGCTTTTCGTTGTGTATTTACTACGTCTCTCAATGAAAAGGTGCCATCATGATTGCGAACCACAAACTCATTCATGGCAACCTGAATGTTCTTTCCGAAAAGCTGTTGCAGGATGGTATCGGTGATGTAGGGATTACAGTACCTGTTATAATCAAAGTAAATTTTATTTTGCCCAAACTCACTGATATCAACAGGTATAGCAGGAACGAACCTGCCCATTGATCCATCAATGGATTCAAGAGGAATACTCCATATCCGGAAAAAACCCAGAATATGATCAATCCGGAAGGCATCAAAATAATTTTCTAACCGATTGAATCTTCGGCGCCACCATTCAAATCCGGTCTGCTCCATTTTTTCCCAGTTATAGGTGGGGAAACCCCAGTTTTGCCCAACGGACGAAAAATCATCCGGTGGCGCACCGGCCTGTTCATCCATATTATAAAGGGAAGGATCTTGCCAGGCATCGCAGCTATATCGATAAATACCGATTGGCAGATCACCTTTTAATTTTACCTGATGCTTATGAGCGTACTCAATGGCTTCCTTCAATTGCAGATGAAGATGGTACTGTTCATAATAATAAATGGCAATACGGTCATAATGCTTTTGAGACGGAGAAACCAACTTCTCAATGGCCTCTTCTTCGTATGTTGAATGCTTTTTCCACTTATTAAAATCAGCCGTTTTGTATTTCTCTTTTAAAAAACAAAATACAGCATAGGGCACTAACCAATGCCTGTTGGAATCGAAAAACTCCTTGTAAACTTTGTCCTTGAGAAAGGCTGATTTCTGTAGCTGATAAAGCTCATTAATGGCTGCCCGCTTGGTCTTCATCACCTTTTCATAATCAACCTGCGGCAGTACATTCAGTTCTTTTTGCTTCTTACTTAATTTTTTTAGAATAGCTTTATCACCGCCCGCTATTTTTTCCAGATTGATGTACAGCGGATGTAAGGCAAAGGCTGAAATGGCTGCATAAGGATAAGAATCCTGCCACGTGTGCCGGGCGGAGGTATCATTGATTGGCAGAAGCTGAATCATTTCAATTCCGGTTTCCCTACACCAGTCAACCAACAATTTCAGATCCGTAAATTCTCCCACGCCAAAACTCTTTTTGGATCTAAGGCTAAAGACCGGAATATTGACACCCGCGGCCTTCCATTGAGGTGTGGGCAGCCGGATAAATTCTTCATGAAGCAGGGCCGGCCGGGTTTGCAATTCCCAATTTCTGAGCAACCGGTTATCACCATCCTCATACTTTACGAATTTTTTGAGAGATGTATCAAATATTCCGTATTTGTAAGAAGCCGGCCATTCATTTTCTTCAAAAGATAATTCGGTTTTAAACCAGTCTCCCTTTTTCTGCATCATCACCGGAGCTTGGGTATCCCAGTTCCCAAGGTTTGAAATGGAGCCCAGTAAACACACGGTCTGATCTTCGCTAAGGCCAGGAGCTTTAATCCAAAACTGATGTGTAAAATCCTGCTGTGGAGATTTCCTCTTTTTTTTATATGCCTGCGGTGGAGCGGCTTTAAAAATCTTTGATGAAAATACATTCCGGTAATCGCCCGCATCCACCCATGTATCAACAATATGGAAATTATGTCCCTGATCCCTTAACCGAGATAAGTCAACATATCGGCCTTCATCGCCATCAAAAATTTGCTGCCCATCGGCATTCACCACCACGTAGTAATAATGAAACTTTCCCCTTGCAGACCCGGGTAATTCTATCCTGCATTCCCACATTTCTTCATTGTAGTATTGCATTGTCACCCTGCGGCCTGCTACCTCTCTCGTATCCGGCTCAGCCTCAGAAACCAAATATATCTGCTGACCAAACTGAGTGCTATACTTAATATAAAAGTGAAGAGTCATCATATAACCGTTTCTGCGAATTTAAGTTCTTTCAATATGATGGAAGGTTGATCGAAGTATAACATGCTTTAACATTGAACAATCGTGCATCAAAATAGAAAAATCCAGCCAAACCAAATAATAAATAAACCAAAGCCGATCCAGGCTGAAAGGTGTTTACTTTTTGATTGTTTTTGCGTAGTATAAGAAAAAAGTACTGCAAATGGGCCAATGATGGTACCTAAAACAAACCACAAAGGGTCAAGCTTAAATTTCTGTTTTTGAACATCATAATAGGGCAACAAATTATCGGATGAGGTATATTCTGTTTTGGCCAGTTTCCTCTGCAGTTTCTTAAAATAAATCCGCTGAACCAATCCTAATTTTTTACCGGCTAATTTTTCAAATTGCGAAATATTGTATCGCACAAAGTTTTCTACCTTCAAATAATCCGGAATTTCGGCTTTCGATTTCTTTACAGGTACAGAAGCATAAATCGTGGTTGCGGATAGGATCAGGATTGCTGACAATAACAGTCTAATTTTCATTCATTCAGGTTTTTGAATTACGGGCGTTAAAAGTAATCAAAATTACGGGGGTGCATTTTATTTGCCCCAAATAAATTAAGACACGATCAAGCAGCCTTTCCGAAACTAATAAAATCAGGCTGAACGGTGCAATAAAAAAAGAGGCATTGCTGCCTCTTCTTTACTTTATGCGATTGCGTATGTCATTACTTCACTTCCTCAAATTCTGCATCCGTCACATTATCATTGCCCTGCTGACCCTGCTGTGCCGACTGCTGATCCGGACCTGCACCATTGGCCTGACCATCCTGCTGGCCCTGACCCTGGGTAGCTTTGTACAGATCTTCGCTGGCGGCTGTCCAGGCAGTATTCAACGCAGCTATAGAAGAATCAATGGCGGCTATGTCCTGATTTTTGTGCGCTTCTTTTAGTTTATCAAGGGCATTTTCGATCATGGATTTTTGATCGCCCACGATTTTATCACCGTATTCTTTCAGTTGTTTTTCTGTTTGGAAAATCATACTGTCGGCCTGGTTGATTTTATCCACTTTTTCGCGAGCCAGTTTATCAGATGCTTCATTTGCTTTGGCCTCCTGCTTCATTTTCTCAATCTCATCCTTGCTTAATCCGCTTCCGGCTTCGATACGAATGTTATGCGATTTACCGGTGCCTTTATCCTTGGCCGAAACATTCAGGATACCATTGGCGTCGATGTCGAAGGTAACCTCGATCTGCGGTACACCACGCGGAGCCGGCGGAATACCATCCAGATTAAATGTACCAAGACTTTTGTTTTGAGACGACATCGGCCTCTCACCTTGCAGAACGTGAATCTGAACACCCGGCTGGTTATCCGAAGCGGTAGAAAATATTTCGGTTTTCTTGGTCGGAATCGTGGTGTTTGATTCGATCAGCCTGGTCATTACACCACCCATGGTTTCAATACCCAATGACAGCGGGGTAACATCAAGAAGCAACACATCCTTTACATCTCCGGTCAGAACACCACCCTGAATAGCTGCACCAATAGCAACCACCTCATCCGGGTTTACTCCTTTATGTGGTTTCTT
>JBIQMB010000128.1:0-7870 GCA_044463745.1 Chitinophagaceae bacterium
AGCCCGATTTTTTGGCTATGCAGGATCAGACATTGAATATGGTTGATGGTACTGATCTTAAAATTGAAATTAAAGATGGTAAACCTGTGTTGAATGGCACAGCTAACATCATCACTTCCATCCCTGCCGCCAATGGCATTGTATATGTAATAGATGAAGTGTTACTACCTCCATCTAAATAGAATTGTGATATCACCTGTGATAAACCTGAAAAATACCTATTTTTATCATTAAAGCTCGCAGTAAGTCCCGCTTTTAAAAATTTAAAGAATGGAAAATAACAAGCTCTCAAAACTCCAAAGAATCTTCGTTTTTATTGGCGGGATTTTACTTATAGTGGTACTCTTTGTTCCCCTTTGGCAAATCGATTTCTGGGCGCCGCAATATCCCGAGGGATTAACCATGCTGATGCATCCTGATGGGCTGTCGGGCGATGTGGAAATCATTAACGGACTTAACCACTACATCGGAATGAGAACCCTGCATACGGAAGACTTTATTGAATTTACTGTGCTTCCTTATCTGATCGGATTCTTTGCTCTTTTCTGCTTTTTGGTGGGAGCCATCAACCGTAAAGGAGGCTTAGCAGCATTGTTTTATGCATTTACCGCTTTTGGGGTTATTGCCATGTTCGATTTTTACAGATGGGAATATAATTACGGCCATAACCTTGATCCGGCAGCACCTATCCAAATTCCGGGAATGAGTTATACGCCTCCACTGATTGGCTATAAGCAATTGCTTAACTTTGAGGTTTATTCAATTCCGCATATTGGCGGTTCATTGTTTTTTGGAACAGGAATTTTATTATTGATTGCGTATCTTTTGCCCTGGATTAAAAATAAAAGATTAAACATGAAGAAAAAATCACTCGCTGTAGCCGCCGTTTTATCCTTCGTCATGCTTGCCGGATGCGATAGTGGTCCGAAGCCGATTCGTTTGGGACAAGACTCATGCGACTTTTGTAAGATGGCCATTTCTGATAAAAGTTTCGGAGCAGAGATTGTTACTAAAAAAGGCAAGGTGTTTAAATTTGACGATACCCATTGCCTGACAGGATATAGGGCAGAAAAAATGAACGCAGATGATATTAAAGATGTGTATCTGGTTAACTACGCGGAGCCACATAATTTTATCAAAGCTGAAAATGCTATCCTCGTTCATAGTGAAGATATCCATTCGCCCATGGGAGGCAATGTGGCAGCCTTTGAAAAAGAAGAAGATGCAAAAGAAACCGAATCTAAGGTAAGTGGAAAAAGAATCACCTTAAACGATTTATATAACTCACAAGAATGAAAACCCTGAAAAGCCTTTTCGCAATATTGTTTCTGGCGTCTATTGCCGGACAAGAGGTGAGGGCGGAGAACATTGTTGTAGGAAAAGACCAAATTTATAAAACCATCCGCAGCGGCCTGGAGGCAGCTAATCATGGAGACACGGTGATCGTTCACCCGGGTATCTACAAAGAGAACGATCTGCAACTCAATAAATCAATTTATTTTAAAGGAATTGATTTTCCGGTTATCGATGGCGAAACCAAAGGTACGGTTATAACTATCCATGCCGATGGAGCCGTGATGGAAGGATTTAGAGTGATCAATTCCGGCGTATCTCAAAGAACGGATCTGGCGGGCATTCTGTTGGTTGACTCCTATGAGGTAACGGTCCGGAATAATCAGTTAGACAATAACCAGTTTGCAATTTATACCCAGCATAGCCGTAAGTGCACCATCAAAGACAATGAAGTAAAATCTTATGCAACCAATGAAGTACTGAGCGGAAACGGCATTCATGCCTGGAGGTCGGATAGCCTTCTTATCATCGGAAACCGGGTAAGCGGCCACCGCGACGGTATATATTTTGAGTTTGTAACCAACTCGCTGATATGGCGCAATCTGAGTTATGATAATATTCGGTATGGCCTTCATTTTATGTTCTCGCACAATGATAGTTATATAAGTAATGTTTTTGAAAACAATGCATCGGGTGTAGCTGTTATGTACACCAAAAAGGTGCACATGTACAACAATTATTTTCTTAATAATTGGGGAGCCGCCGCTTACGGAATATTATTAAAGGAAATAACAGATAGTGATATATCCGGAAACCATTTCAGCTACAATACTACAGCTATTGATATAGACGGATGCAGTCGCAACAATATTTATAAAAATAGTTTTAATGATAATGGATGGGCCATTAAAATATCATCGAGCAGTGTAGATAATAATGTTAACCACAATAATTTTTTCAGGAATACCTTTGATGTGGCTACTACAGGAAGCCTTGTCATGAACACTTTTGAAAGAAATTACTGGGATAAATATGAGGGTTATGATCTGGATAAGGATGGTTTTGGCGATATACCATACAGACCCATAAGTATGTACTCCATGATCATTCATTCCAATCCTGCTGCCTTGATGCTGTTCAGAAGTATCATTGTTACCCTGCTGGATAAAACAGAGAAACTTTTGCCGGGTATCACCCCCGAAAATATGAAGGATGACAAACCTTACATTAAACCGGTAAGATTATGATTGAACTCAAAAATATTTCAAAAAGATTTGGCAAACTGCAGGTGTTGGATAATATCAGCACTTTTTTCGGAGAGGGAGAATGTATTGCATTGCTCGGTCCGAATGGATGCGGAAAGACAACCATGATAAAATCAATACTAGGTATGGTTTTGCCTGATAGCGGTGAGATATTATTTGATAAAACACCGGTAAAAAAGGATTGGTTGTACCGTCAGGAAATTGGTTATATGCCTCAGATAGGCCGGTATCCTGAAAACATGACCATTGCTCACCTGATAAGCATGATGAAGGATATCAGAAAAGTGAATGGAGCAAAGCCTGATGAAGAATTGGTACATCAGTTTGGGCTGGATGGAATGATGAATAAAAAGATGCGCACCCTCTCAGGAGGTACAACGCAAAAAGTAAGTGCTGCCCTTGCATTTATGTTCAGGCCCAAGGTTCTTATATTGGATGAGCCGACGGCAGGACTTGATCCTGTTTCATCTATTAAGCTCAAGGAAAAAATTATTAAAGAAAAAGAGAAAGGAAAACTGATCCTGATTACTTCTCACATATTGAGTGAACTTGACGACCTGGTAAGTAAGGTGGTCTATATGAACGAAGGAAACTTCTTGTTCGAAAAACCGCTTGAGGACCTGCGCGAAGAAACCGGTGAGCAAAAGCTGTCCAGAGCCATAGCCAAGGTGATGAATCAGCGCGCGGCACATTATGTGAAAATTCAAAAAGAACATGCATGAAAAAGCTATTAAAATATGTAATGGCCGATATAATACAGAATAAGATCGTTCTGATTTATACAGCTATTTTACTCGTCATTTCCTTTAGTGTTTTTAACCTGGAAAGCAGCGCAGCCAAAGGCATTGCCAGCTTACTCAATCTTGTTTTGCTGGTTGTGCCACTTATATGTATTATTTTTTCAACCATATACATTTATAACAGTTCAGAGTTTATTGAACTGCTGGTAAGTCAGCCCTTAAAAAGGCGTACCATCTGGCTTAGTTTATTTCTCGGCCTATCGGCACCTTTGTCCTTAGCATTTTTAATAGGGGTAGGTGTTCCCACCATGTTGTATCATGCCGATGCTACCGGGCTCATTTTGGTGGTGTCGGGGTTGTTCCTGACCATTGCTTTTGTAAGTATTGCCATGCTTGCAGCGGGTCTTACCCGGGATAAAGCCAAGGGAATCGGTCTGGCTATTGCCTTGTGGCTCTTCTTTGCCATTATTTTTGACGCCATTGTACTCTTCCTTTTGTTTCAGTTTCAGGAGTATCCGCTCGAAAACGCCATGGTAGTCATGAGTTTTTTAAACCCAATTGACCTTAGCAGAATTCAGATACTGCTCGAAATGGATATTTCGGCTCTGATGGGATATACCGGTGCCGTTTTTCGCGAATTTTTTGGTAGCGGCCTGGGTATAACCTTATCCTTTGCCGGGCTTGCCGTATGGATTTTTACACCCCTGTTTTTTTCGCTCAAAACCTTCAAAAACAAAGATTTGTAAAGAAGAAAAAAAATCCTTTGCCGGATACATATATTCTGGGGAGTAAGATCGTATTTCGTACATTCGGAGTATGAATAACAGCAGACTGATTTGGATTTTATTCGGATTGACGATCATGATGATGATCATCATACGGTTTCAAAATGAAGCATTGATTACCGTCTCAGCTCCGTTGGGAATTCTTACACTTGAGTTTACCGGCTCTGCCGAACAAATTGAACTTATCCGGTCAGAGTGGTCCGGTGCCATTCGGCAATCGTTTTACATCAACACGGTACTGGATTATTTATACCTTATTGTCTACGGACTTTTTTTGTTTTTTGCATCAAATTACATGTCTTGGTTAAGGCCAGGAACCGCCATGATGGGCAAACTTGCTGCCAGGGCAGGTGTCACCGCCGCATGTTTGGATGCTGTTGAAAATGGGCTGATGTTTATATCCATCGTTGTGGGTGGTTATGATGTGGTTGGAATAGCAACCGTTGTAGTCGCCGCTGCTAAATTTCTACTGGCGGCTTTATCTGTATGTTACATACTGGTATCTGTCATCTCACTAATGTTACGAAGACCGGTTTGAAATTTTTGCTTGCTGAAGTTTTGTGCACTTTTTAAGTTTATCTTATAATTTCAAAGTCCTTAAAATTTCCTGCTTCAGCGTCTTTGACTTCGATATTTTTTACGTTTGCCCTGTCAGGACCTACGCTTGCCCATTGAATAAAAGCTTCTACGTTCGTACTTTCCCCATTTACCATTATCTCTACGAAATCTTCCGTATTCTTTACCCAACCTTTCAGGTTTAGCCGTGCAGCCTGCTTTTGGGCTGATGCCCTGAAAAACACACCCTGTACTTTTCCTGTCACTTTTAAATAAACTGATCTCATATTTTTATTCTTTTAAAAGGAGTTATACAAAGATAGCCATCGTAGATTTACGGCATTTTTTTCGTAAATGTATGACATAAAAAATGGGCAGTTCTCCTATTTTATTTCATTGAAAGTTGCCCTATGTTTGCATTGAACAAAACGGTTAATACCCGCTTAAATCCAAAACCTGATAAAAAACCGATATCCACCATTCTAAAAAAACCTTGATCCATTTATCAGTGAAAAACCGAACATGAAGAAGTCCTTGAAGAACTTGAAACCTATGAAAAACAGTTAAAATTTAACCCTGAAAAACCTTTTAAACCCCAGGATTAAATCATTGAAAAGCCGGCTAACCACCGGCTTTTTCATTTTGAGATTCTGAGTTCTGGTTGCCGGCATTTAAGCTGTGAGTGAATACATTAGCCTTATTCTCAACAAATAATTGCATTGACTCACATTGCCTGTTTGCAAATACCGGCTTTTGAGAGTGAAAAATCCAATTTTATAAATTTTTTCTTAATCCTTTTTTCGGAATAGGATGGCTTAATCACGTTGGCATAGATTTTGGCTAATGTGGGTTCAAATCCGAATTTTAATATTACACCCTATGAACATGAAGACGAAAACCTTTGTGAATAACAGAGTTGAACCCCGAACTATCCTTACTTCTTATTCCACTTCTTTTCTTAATGATCAGGAATCAGAAAAAGTTATTGAATCCAAAAATGCTTTCTCTAAGCCCAACCTTAACCGATGGTCGGTACCTATCATATTAGCCGGAACCAGTATAGTATTGCTATTGGCTACTTTTTTATTTTTTAATTTGCGATCTGATTTTTATGATTTCAGGGAAGAAAGATTAGGAACAAACCTGGGGCTTATATTTTTAATTATTGCGACAGCAGTTTTTCTGTTTAACGCGTGCTTTTTTCTCTTTAAATTGTTTCTTTATTTTAAATATAAACCCATCGCTTCGGTTACCGATGAAGAGTTGCCCATGTGCACGGTGATTGTTCCTGCATACAATGAAGGAAAGCAGGTATTCGATACACTTATGAGTCTTGCTGGTAGCGATTATCCGCAATCCAGACTGCAGATACTCTCTATTGACGACGGAAGTAAAGATGATACCTGGACGTGGATGAAAAAAGCAAAAGCTGTTTTGGGATCCCGCTTAGAAATATTTCAACAGCCCAAAAACATGGGAAAAAGACATGCCCTGTACCGTGGCTTTAACCTTGGCAAAGGTGAAGTGTTTGTGACGGTTGACAGCGATTCAGTTGTAAATGCGGATACACTCCGCAACCTCGTCAGTCCCTTCGTTACCGATCCTCAATGTGGTGCTGTAGCAGGAAATATCCGGGTATTGAACGCTAAAAAAGCCATTCTTCCCCGCATGCTCGACGTTAGTTTTGTACTTAGTTTTGAATTTGTTCGTTCGGCTGAAAGCCGCCTCGATTCTGTATTATGCACCCCTGGTGCGTTGGCAGCCTATCGCAGATCGGCAGTGATGGCATGCTTGCCGCAATGGATAACACAAACCTTTATGGGTCAGCCTTCGGATATTGGTGAAGACCGGGCTATGACCAACATGATATTGAAGCAAGGCCATAAAGTTCTTTTTCAGCGCAATGCTTATGCCTTTACAAATGTGCCGGAAACCTACAAGGGTTTGTATAAAATGTTTATCAGATGGGGACGCAGTAACGTGAGGGAAAACATAGAGATGTCGAAATATGTTTTCACGCAATTCAGAAAAGGAGCTAAGGCCGGAGCCAGGCTTTTATTTATCAATCAGTTCCTACGGATTGTAATGAGTTATCCTTTTCTTTTATTCATCTTGTTTTTTATTGTTACACATCCGGTTCTTTTCTTTAGCTCCACCCTGTTTCGTATTTTGATTATTTCCAGCTTTCCAATGCTGTTTTATGGCCGAAGGTACGACTGGTCGCGGTCATTTTGGGCTTATTCTTACAGCATTTTGTACACATTTGCATTGTTCTGGATTACGCCTTATGCCATAGCTACAGCCAGCAGAAGAGGATGGCTTACAAGGGAACTTGTTAAATAATAAAATGCCGATTACTTCTTTATTTTATTGGCTACAAAGACACCTGGACATATTCTTTTTTTCTCCTGTGTTCTGTAAAGTGTCTTTGTAGCTTTTTTAATTAACGCCATCCTAATTCGGGCGCAACATATTTAAGAATGGATGATAATAAATGAACATTGTACTCCACGCCCAGCGTTTTGGGTATGGTTAATAAAAGAGTATCCGATTCTCGAATAGCTTCGTCTTTTTCAAGTTCTTTGATGAGCTGTGCAGGTTCAGCAGCATAGCTTCTGCCAAAAATTGCCCGCTTGTTATTTTCAATAAAACCAATCTGGTCACGATGTTCTGAGCGATCGCCAAAATAGTAATGATCCTGATCGGTGACCAAGGCAAAGATGGAACGGCTGACTGAAATCCTTGGCTCACGTGTATGACCGGCCTTCTTCCATGCCTCTTTATAAATTCTGATTTGTTCAGCCTGCTGTACATGAAATGGCTTTCCGCTTTCATCATATTTAAGGGTGGAGCTTTGCAGGTTCATTCCATTTTCTGCCGCCCAAATAGCTGTTGCGTTGGATGCTGATCCCCACCAGATGCGATCACGAAGTCCTTCGGAGTGCGGTTCAAGTCTTAACAAACCCGGCGGATTAGGAAACATCGGGTAGGGGTTCGGTTCTGCAAACCCCACTCCATTTAATTTTTCAAGAAAAAGGAGTGCCTTGCGTCGAGCCATACCGGCCTCATCCTCGCCTTCCTCCGGTTCGTAGCCAAAATACCGCCATCCATCGATTACCTGTTCAGGCGAACCCCTGCTGATGCCCAATTGCAACCTACCGCCGGAGATTAGATCTGCTGCGCCGGCATCCTCCACCATGTAGAGTGGATTTTCGTACCGAATATCAATCAC